>NZ_QRZD01000032.1:0-21558 GCF_003464565.1 Collinsella sp. AF14-35 | reverse complement strand
CGACGGACCTCGGGACGCTCTTACACCACGTCTGCGCGCGCCACCAATCAGTAACAGCAAAATCAAGGAATTTAGGACTCGGAGGCGTCATAAAGTAAGAAGATAATAAACAAATGTAGAATAACTAAGCATCAGGTTGGCGACACTGAGCGCATAATCTGTCCGAGAGGCCAAAATTGCCTGTTACTAAATTGGTGACAGTACTCATATTTGCCATTTTTTGGCCACAGCACCCTAGGAAGGGTGCCCCGGAGCTCCCCATAGGGGGAGCTCCGGGCTTCACAGGGGCACGAATAGCCCACTCCGACCTGCGAAATCTGTACTCGCGATGCGAATGACGCCCCTAACCTTAAACTATAGCTTGAACTTAGCTATAATGCGCTACGTTCCTACCAGGCTGTGGTTGCGGACGGACGAAATGCCCGTCCTAGTCCAAGACAGACGCGGTCAAAGGGATCCACGTAAGCGACCGCGTGCGCGCGGCGCGATCATGGCGCGTCCTAGATGTAAGCCGCACCGTCCGTTCTACTTTCTTTGGGGCAATACCGCCTCGCGGGCGAGCGGGCCAGTCGTGAAGGTGGCTGCGGCCTCCCGAGCAAACACCCCGGTGCGCAAGTGTGGGGTCAAATACCAGGTCAGCTGGTGGGAACAATCTGATATTCCGCGCAACGCACGGATCGTATACGACACAGAAGGCAGGGTAGTGGACATGGTGAGGGGCAGCTTGATGCACGCGGCTCGGTTAGGTGCTGGGACCGCAGCGGTCATCGCCGTTTTGGGCCTGAGCGGATGCGCGTTCAACCCGCTGTCTACGTTCACGACTCCCACGATCGACCAGATCGAGTACGAGACCGTCACGCCCGCGGTGTCGGATGATGCCCTGGTCACCCCCGGTACCCTGACGGTTGCCCTCGATACCTCCGATGCGCCGCAGGCCATGCAGGGCGCTGACGGCGAGCTCACGGGGTATGCAGTCGACGCTGCCCGCGCCCTCGCAAGCCGCATGGGCCTTAAGGTCGCCTTTGTCGATGCGTCCTCGGCAGGTTCCGCGCTCGGTGACAAAAAGGCTGATATCTTTATCGGCGAGATCAACTCCACGGATGGGGACGTTAGCTCGCTCGGCACCTGCCTGTACGATGCCGCTTCCGTGTTCGGTAAAACCAGCGATGGTGGGTCGCTGAGCGTTTCCACCGATACCCTTAACACGTCTACTCTGGGTATCCAGATGTCCTCGGCCTCGCAGGAGGCGCTTGCTAAGCAGAGCATCACCGCCAACCAAAAGACTTACTCCAACATCAACGAGTGCTTTGAGGCGCTCGAGTCCGGCGAGGTCGACTATGTGATCTGCGACTCCACGGCTGGCGGTTACCTTGCGCGCCTGATGAGCGAGATCTCCTATGTCGGTGCGCTCGAGGCGCCCTCGACGCTTGGTGTTGCAGGCCTTTCGTCCAATGACGAACTGTGTCGTGCCGTGAGCGATGCCCTCGACGGTATTACGGCCGACGGCACGCTCGAGGCGGTCCACTCTGTCTGGTATGGCAGGATGCCCTACGACCTCACCACTAAGACGGTTTCGGGCGCTAACGTGCAGCCGGGCGACTCTGAGTCCAGTGAGACCGCATCCTCCGGCAGCGAGTCCTCCGATTCCAACAATGAGACCGCATCCTCCGAGGACAAATCGTCCAGCCAGGAAGGCACCATCACCGACGACGACATTAACAAACTTAATAGCTAGTTATTGCTAGGGGTGGTGTCTCCTATACGTTGGAAAGGACGCCTCTTCACGGTTTCAACACGCACTGCCGGGCTTCCCCAATAGGGGAGCCCGGCTTTTTCATCCCTATAAAACCAGCAGGTCAAAGCCAATTTTCGGGACCAAATACAAAGCCGTCGGCTCCCTTCTATAGCGCACTTTGCCACAGAAAAGTGCGAGACTTCGGTATGCGGTATCAAGCAATCGTTATTCGGGTCTTTAGGAATCCGCGTGATTAAATGCACGGCAATGGGTACATAGCCAGTACAGTAAGTCCCCGAGGCAGATTGGAGCCACGTATGGATATCAAGGTTTCTGGACGCAAGACGACGGTAACCGATGCTCTGCGTGCGCATGTGGATGAGAAGATCGGCGAGGCGCTCAAGGTTTTCGATATCGAGCCCATGACGGTCGACGTTGTACTTCGCTATGAGAAAAACCCCTCGAACCCCAACCCGGCAATCGTCGAGGTTACGGTTCGTGCCCGCGGTTCGGTGATTCGCGTTGCCGAGCACGGTGCAGATATGTACGCCGCCATCGACCTCTCCGCCGATAAGGTCACCCGCCAGCTGCGTAAGTTCAAGACCAAGGTCGTGGACAACCGCCAGGGCGGTGCCAGCGCCGCGGATGTCGCGCCGGTCGAGCGCGTCGAGGATCTGGCCGACCTGCTGCTGCCCGAGGAGGAGGACGACCTGCTCGTCCGCGAGAAGGTTATCGACGTCACCCCGATGACTGAGGAGCAGGCGCTGGTGCAGACCGATCTGCTGGGCCACGACTTCTACGTGTTCGAGAACGCGACGACCGGTCTCATCAATGTGGTGTATCACCGTAAGAATGGTGGATATGGCATCATCAAGCCCCGCATCGAAACACTTGACGAGTAAAATACGTTAACTTGCATGAGTTAACGGTTGGCGGCCATCCCATGCGGGTGGCCGCCTTTTTACGTAAGGAGTCGCTTTGATGGACAAGGCCGCATCCGCCGGTCATTCGGACCGTTGCCGCATCGTCGTCGATACCTGCTGCGACTTTAGCCCCGAGGTCGCCGCGAACCTCGATGTCGATATCCTGGGTTTCCCCTTCATTATCGATGGCGAGGAGCGCACGGATGACATCTGGTCGAGCATCACACCCAAGGAGTTCTACGACCGCATGCGCGCCGGTGCCCGCGTGTCCACCTCGGCTGTGTCGCTCGGTCGCTATATCGAGTTCTTTACCGAGTGCGCCAAAGAGGGTACGCCCACGGTCTACCTGTGCTTTACCTCGGCGCTGTCGTCGAGCTACAACTCCGCGTGCCAGGCGGCGGACGCCGTGCGCGCCGAGTATCCCAACTTTGAGCTGTACGTGGTCGACAACGCTCTGCCCTGTGCGACCGGCGAGCTCTTGGCGCTCGAGGCCGTGCGCCAGCGTTCGGCGGGACTGACCGCCAAGCAGCTGGTCGACTGGGCAAACGAGGCCAAGACCTATGTCCACGGTTACTTTACGCTCGAGAGCTTTGACGCGCTGGCTGCCGGCGGCCGCATTCCGCCCGCGGCGGCACAGCTCACGGCAAAGCTCGACGTCAAACCCGAGCTGTCCTACGACCTGGCCGGCTCGCTGTCGCTGATCGGCGTCAACCGCGGTCGCAAGAAGGCGCTCAAGTCTATCCTCAAGTCGTTCCGCGAGAACTATGTGCCCGATCGCACCATGCCCATCGCCATTATGACGGCCGATGCCGAAAAGGACGGCGACTGGCTCGAAGCCGCCATCCGCAAGGAGGAGGGTTGCGCCGACGTCACGATCATTCGCAGCTCCGTGGGTCCCACCATTGGCTCGCACGTGGGCCCCGGCATGGTGGCCTGCGCGTTTTGGGGTAAGAACCGCGCCGACAAGGCGTCGCTTTCCGACCGCATCGCCCGCCGCGTGCGCGGTCAGTAGGCAAGTAACGCGGCCGTAATCGATCCCAACTCACAGCCCAAACGCTGGCACCGAGTATTCAACCTGGTAACAACACCCAACCCAAAAGGAAAGGTTTCATGGCAAACAAGCTCTCCGTCGCATTTATCGGCACCGGAATCATGGGTGCCCCCATTGCCGGCCACATCCTGGATGCCGGCTATCCCGTCACGGTCAACAACCGCACCAAGTCCAAGGCCGCCGCGCTCATCGAGCGCGGTGCCGTCTGGGCCGATACCCCGGCCGATGCCGTGGCTAACGCCGATGTCGTCTTTACCATGGTGGGCTATCCCTCCGAGGTCGAGGAGCTCTACCTGGCGGGCGACGGCCTGCTCGCGTGCACCAAGCCGGGCGCGGTTTTGATCGACCTCACCACGAGCTCGCCCGAGCTCGCCCGTGACATTGCCGAGGCCGCCCAGGTTTCTGGTCGCATGGCGTTTGACTGCCCCGTCACCGGCGGCGAGTCGGGCGCTATCGCCGGTACGCTCACGGCTATCGTGGGCGCTACCGAGAACGACATCGCGCCGGTCCGCGACATCCTTGCCACCTTTGCGGCCAACATCTGTTGCTTCGACGGTGCCGGCAAAGGCCAGGCTGCCAAGCTCGCCAACCAGGTGTCGCTGGGCGCCTGCATGGTCGGTATGGCAGACGCCATGGCATTTGCCGAGCTGAGCGGCCTTGACCTGGAGAAGACCCGTCAGATGATCTTGGGCGGTACCGGCAAGTCCGGCGCCATGGAGAGCCTGGCTCCCAAGGCGCTCGACGGCGACTACAAGCCCGGCTTTATGGTCGAGCACTTCATTAAGGACCTGCGCCTGGCCCTTGCTTACGCCGACGACCGCGAGCTCGCGCTGCCCGGCGCCGACGTGGCCTTTACGCTCTACGACATGCTCGACGCTATCGGTGGCGCCAAGCTGGGCACCCAGGCCATCACGGTCCTCTATAAGGAGGAGGCCGATGCCATCGCCGCCGGTCTGGACTGGTCGCAGTATCGTCCCGAGGAGCATGGCGCTCACGAGGAAGGTTGCGGTTGCGGCGAGCACGGCGAGGACCATGAGTGTGGTTGTGGCCATCACCATGGCGAGGACCACGAGTGCTGCGGTGGCCACGGCCATGACGACGGCCACGAGTGCTGCTGCGGCCACCATCACGGGGAGTAGCGCCTATGAGCTGGACGTTCGTGGTGCTTGCGCTGGTGCTCTTTCTCTTTGCGATCTACATCGGCTTTTTGTGCGGCCAGTGGGCCTGCGAAAAGCGCGTGATCACCAAGCGCGACTACTGGATCGCCAACTTTGCGGGTGCGGCGGCAGTCGTCCTGCTGACCTGGGTGTTCTCGCTGTTCCCGCTGGTGCAGTTTGCGCCGATCGGCTGGCTCGGCGGCTTTATCGCAGGCCTTAAGATGAGCTTTGGCGAGTCCGTCGGTCCGTGGCGCAAGCACGACGAGGTCTTTAACGTCAACAAGGCTCATCGCGCCGCCGCCGACGCGGGCGACGCCGAGGAGCGCCGCCGCGCACGTCGCAATGGCGCGGCCGACCGACAGCTCATCTCGGTCACCGATGACAGCAAGGGTGCTGGCAAGCACGCTAAGAAATAGTAAGAAGAGGTAACTATGGCAGAAAACAAAGATGAACAGCTCACCGACGAGGAGCTGGCACAGCTTCAGCTGGCAGAGGAGAACGAGAACGCCGTCGACCGCCTGGTCCAGGAGCTCGGCTGCCCCACGCGCCGCATCCGCCAGTTTGCCGCCCGCGTGCTGCACCTGCTTGCCGAGCGCGATCCGCAGCGCGTCGTGCCCTGCGTGCCCGCGCTGATCGAGGCGCTCGATCGCCCCGAGGCGCAGACCCGCTGGGAGGCCCTCGATGCCTTGGCGGCACTCGCCACCACCTGCCCCGAGCAGCTGGGCGATGCCTTTGAGGGCGCCGAGACCGCACTGTTCGACGAGATTTCCTCCACGCTGCGCTATGCCGCCTTCCGCCTGCTGTGCGTGTGGGGTGCCACGAGCGTCGAGCGTTCGCGCGAGGCTTGGCCCATCCTGGACGAGGCCATCCAGTGCTACCACGGCGACCTTGAGTATCGCGACATGCTCGGTTGCCTGTACGAGTTTGGCCAGGGCGAGATCGACGCCGAGGTCGCCGAGAAGCTTGCGCTGCGCCTTAAGTTCGACGCCGAGAACGGCAAGGGCAGCTATCTCAAGGCCCGTTCGAGTGAGATTTGCGAAATGCTTGTTAAACGTTTTGGCCTGGATCTCTCCAAAAAGAAGAAGCGTGCTAGCGTTAAAAAATCTGACGACGCCGAAGACGAGGAGTAACAGATTATGGCGCACGATGTAGTCCTGATTCCCGGTGACGGTATCGGTCCCGAGATTACGCAGGCCATGCGCCGCGTGGTCGAGGCCACCGGCGTCCAGATCAACTGGAACGTCCAGGAGGCCGGCGCCGGCGTCATGGACGAGTTTGGCACGCCGCTGCCCCAGCACGTGCTCGACGCGGTCGCCGAGACCAAGGTTGCCATCAAGGGCCCCATCACTACGCCGGTCGGCACGGGCTTCCGCAGCGTTAACGTCGCCCTGCGCAAGCACTTCGACCTGTACGCCTGCGTGCGCCCCTGCCTGTCGCAGCCGGGCGACGGCTCGCGCTTCCGCGACGTCGACCTGGTCATTGTGCGCGAGAACACCGAGGACCTCTACGCCGGCATCGAGTTCGACGAGGGTGCAGCCGAGGTCGAGGAGCTCTCACAGCTCGTCGAGCGCTCGGGTCAGAAGACCTTTGCCGCCGATTCCGCCATCTCGATCAAGCCCATCTCTATCGCCAAGAGCCGCCGTATTGTGGAGTACGCCTTTGAGTATGCCCGCCGCTGCGGCCGCAAAAAGGTGACGGCCGTGCACAAGGCCAATATCATGAAGGCGACCGACGGTCTGTTCCTGCGCGTTGCGCGCGAGGTGGCCGCCAACTATCCCGATATCGAGTTCAACGACAAGATTGTCGACGCCACCTGCATGGGCCTGGTCCAGAACCCCAACGACTTCGATGTCCTGGTGCTGCCCAACCTGTACGGCGACATCGTGAGCGACCTGTGCGCCGGCCTGGTGGGCGGCTTAGGAATGGCCCCCGGCTCCAACATCGGTGCCGACTGCGCCATCTTTGAGGCTACGCACGGCTCCGCGCCCGATATCGCTGGCCAGGATATCGCCAACCCCACGGCCGAGATCCTCTCTGCTGCGATGATGCTCGATCACCTGGGCGAGAACGATGCTGCCAATCGCATTCGTGCCGCCGTCTCCGCCACGCTCGACGAGGGCGAGCAGGTTACCGGTGACGTGCGTCGTGCCCAGACCGGCTCCGTTGAGGGCGCTGTGGGCACGCAGGCCTTTGCCGATGCCGTTATCGCGCACCTGGCCTAAGGTATGCACGCTGCAAACGCCTAAATAGTACTTAAGTGTTTGCGTATAACCTAAGAATCAATACGCCCGGCGCCTCGTCGGGCGTATTCTATTGGGGACTATGTTTCCTAACAAGGAGTAATTGATATGGGTCTGATTCAAAAGAAGGACGAGAAGGACGAGATCGACGGCATCCAGATCATCGAGCGCGGCGAAGGCCCCGACGGTGACGAGGACGAGAAGATCGATCTGGTCGCCGGTACGTCTGCCGAGCACATTGCCGCCGGCACGACGGCCGAGGAGGAGGACGCCCGACTGGAGGCTCAGATTGCCGCGGATGCCGCTGACGAGAACCTCATGCCCGAGGAGCAGGACGAGGACGACGACTCCGACGTGGACGACCACGCTTGCAAGCACAAGAAGACGATGATTGCCATCTTTGTGGTCGCCGTCGTGATCGCTGCCGTGGTCGGCTTCTTTATCGGCAACGGTGGTTTTGGCGGCAAGGGCGTCGGCTCGGCGACCCTGACCGAGGACCAGCTCGATTCGACCGTGGCAAGCTATAGCTACAACGGCAAGAAGAGCGACATCACCGCGCGTGAGGCCATCGAGAGCCAGTACAGCCTCGACACCGTCAAGGATAGCGATGGCAACTACACCGCTCCTTCTGCTGACGTCATCCTGTCCTACGTGCGCAACCAGATTCTGCTGGACGCTGCCGAGGACGAGGGCGTTACCGTTTCTTCCAAGGAAATGAAGCAGTACGCCGAGGATTCCATCGGCACCTCCGACTACAAGACCATGGCCACGCAGTACGGCGTGTCCAAGGACCAGGCCAAGCAGATCGTCCGTCAGTCCGCGACGCTGCAGAAGCTCTACAAGAAGAAGGTGGGCGATAGCTCCGCAAGCATGCCGACCGCCCCGACCGAGCCTGCTGACGGCAACGAGGAGACCGCGAGCAAGGACTACGCCGACTACATCATCAACCTTGCCGGCGATGAGTGGGATAGCGAGAAGGGCACCTGGAAGGACGCCGATGGCACCTACGCCAAGGCATTCGCCGACGATGCCTTTACGGCCGATAGCGCGACCTATAAGCAGGCAATGACCGCCTATTACACCGCTTACCAGCAGTATTCTTCGCAGGCTTCGAGCGCCAGCTCCAAGTGGACCGAGTACGCCAACAGCCTGTACGCCAAGGCCAACATCAGCATTTACGGCCTGTTTGCGTAAGATCTGCCTGAGCTTACCGATCGCGTAGCCGAACTATCTGAATAAGCCCGCTAGAACGATATCCGTTCTAGCGGGCTTATTACGTCGGAGGTACCGGTAGTTAAATAATCTCAATTAATCTTTAAGTCCAAAGAGGTTATCGGCTTCATCGTCAGGCATATATTCCAGTACATCGCCCGGTTGGCAGTCGAGTGCCCGGCATATCGCGTCAAGAGTTGAAAAGCGCACGGCAGAAACCTTGCCCGTCTTGATGCGCGACATATTGACCTGGGAGATGCCCACGCGTTCCGCAAGCTCTTTGGATGAGATCTTGCGTTCGGCGAGCATGCGGTCGAGCCGCAGAATAATCATGGATTCCCCCTAGAGCAACTCGTCATCTTGTATTTGCAGGATACACCCGTACTGGAAGACGCTGGCAATCAGGCTAATAATCAGGCCTGCAAAGACCATAGAGAGGTCGAGGTGCTGGCCGCCAAGCGCATCCGTAAAGTTGCCGCCAAATCCTGAGAGTATCAGCCCCGTGACTATGGCACCAAGAAGCTTCACAGCAACGCCGCCAATAAGGAACAAATGTCCTACTTGACGTAGTATGCGGATGCATTCGAGGTCAAAGGGCCTGCCCGCCTTTTCAATGGCGGAGAAAAACCTGTATGCGCTTAGCACAATGGCAAGCGCAAGGCATGTCATCATGGCGCTCCCTATGGCAGTATGACCGTCGTGCGCGACAAGCATAAGAGGGGTCTGTTCATTGGCGCCGACGAGAGCGAGAGATGGCCCTTCGCCGGCATTAAGCTCTACGGATTGGAGGCAGAACCCTTGGGAGAGGCTAGGCAATATGAGTAGAAGCTCGATTGCAATGACTGCGAGAAGTCCCAGAGCGAGCGCTACGGCGGTGCAGATTGTGGCCCATTTGCAGATGTGAGCGAGCTTCCTCAGATCGGCTATTGCCTGTTCGCGGTTGATGGGTTCATTCGATTTGGATACGTTCCAGCGGATCATAGCTCCTCCAACCAATGTCTAGGATGATATTTAAATCTTATAACATACTTAATGATAAACGATAAACAATTACAGATTAGAGTAAGTTATGTTTGTAAGACGAATAGCGAGAGCTTATGGCATATTTAGGGAGTGAGAGTTTGGCACGTGGGGGATGGACGAGTATCGAAATTTCCCGCAACCGCGCAAGTGCTTCATCGGGTCTCCCTAATTCATATGGAAAAGGAGCTGCAAACGATTGGAAATAACCGCTGAGCGGTCGAAAACTACCGTTCACCGATAATTTCTAAACTGGTTCTAACTGGTATTAAGTCAAAAAGACCAATTCACAAATCTTCACAATGACCTGCATTTTTTCTACATGCTTTTTTGGCCACCCTGCGTTGTTTAGACACAGAAAAGGTTCCGATCTTTCGTCAAAGTATTTCGAAACGATTTCAAAACCGCAGGTAGAAGTGTTAACGAGCGGTAAACGGTCGATTTATCGCCGTGAGCGGTGCAAAAACGTTTACTGCGTGAATCAGCGAAAGCGACCTCTTCTGTGATGATATAGTGACAACAACACGTCACGTGGTTACTACCAGTTGAGAGACCACTGGTCTTCAAAGAACGCTTTCCAAGAAGCTTTAAGGGCGTCCGCCCGCTGGCTTCCGAAAACATCGGACTCAGATCGTACACACCTTCGGAAGGGAAATTTGAATGGTTGGCTTTATTCTTACCGGTCATGGACAGTTCGCACCCGGCCTCGCAAGCGCTATCGCTATGGTCGCCGGTGATCAGCCCGCTTTTACCGTCGTTCCTTTCGAGGGCGACCAGGCTGCTTCCTACGGTGAGGATCTCCGCGCCGCTATCACCGCCATGCGCGAGGAGTGCGATGGCGTGCTCGTCTTTACCGACCTGCTTGGTGGTACCCCGTTCAACCAGGCAATGATGATTGCCCAGGATGTCGACAACGTCGAGATTCTGACTGGCACGAACCTTCCCATGGTTATTGAGCTTCTGTTCCTCCGCGGCAACGCTACGCTCGCCGAGCTTGGCGAGCAGGCCGTGACCGTTGGCCAGACGGGCATCACCGCCCAGACGGTTGCCTCCGTCGCTGGTGCCGAGGAAGAGGATATCTTCGGTGACGAGGACGGCATCTAATGGCCGATTTCGGAGCCAGCGTCCTGAGCTCCTCGGTCGCTCTTTTAGGCCTGCTTGTCGTCATGGGCTTGATTTACACCATCTGGTCGCAAATCAACATGAAGAAGAAGCAGAAGTACTTCAAGGAGCTACACACCGAGCTCAAGCCGGGTCAGGAGGTTCTTTTCGCCGGCGGTATCTACGGAACCGTCAAAGGCATCGAAGGCGAGAAGGTCCAGATCAAAGTCCGATCCGGCGCCGTTGTAGATGTTTCGCGTTACGCGATTCAGGAGATCAAGTAACTGTCGTCAGCAAATAACGAAAGGAAGCTGATCAACATGGCAGAACCCAACATTCTTCTTACCCGCATCGATAACCGACTGGTCCATGGTCAGGTCGCTACCCAGTGGAACTCCACCTTGGGCTCCAACCTCATTCTCGTCGCCAACGACGATGTGTCGACTAACACCATGCGCCAGAACCTCATGAAGATGGCCGCTCCCGCCGGCGTCGCTACTCGTTTCTTCTCTCTGCAGAAGACCATCGACGTCATTGGCAAGGCGAGCCCGCGCCAGAAGATCTTCATCGTGGCCGAAACACCGGAAGACGTGCTTACGCTCGTCAAGGGCGGTGTGCCTATAAAGAAGGTAAACATCGGCAACATGCACATGTCGGAAGGAAAGCGCCAAGTCGCCACCTCCGTCGCAGTTAACGACGAGGATGTCGCTGCGTTTAAAGAGCTGCAGGAATTGGGGGTGGAGTTGGAGATCAGGCGCGTTCCGAGCACGCCTGTTGAGGACACGAGCAAGCTCTTCTCGTAATCCTCATGATCCACGTTGTCAGGAATGAAACCCTGACATTCTGTACGTGAAATCCAAAGTGCGTACATACATTTTGAAAGGAGGAGCAAGATGGAATACTCGATCATCCAGGTCGCTCTGGTCTTCATCGTCACGTTCGTCGCGGCAATCGACCAGTTCAACTTCCTCGAGTCTCTCTATCAGCCCATCGTCACCGGCGCCGTCATCGGTCTTATCCTTGGCGACCTCAACACCGGTCTTCTCGTGGGTGGTACCTATCAGCTCATGACGATCGGCAACATGCCGATCGGAGGCGCTCAGCCGCCTAACGCCGTCATCGGCGGCATCATGGCAGCCATTCTCGCTATCGCTACGGGCCTCGAGCCCAACGCGGCAGTCGGCCTTGCCATTCCGTTCGCTCTGCTTGGTCAGCTCGGCGTTACCCTGGTCTTCACGCTTATGTCGCCGCTCATGTCCTCTGCGGACAACATGGCTCACAACGCTGACACCAAGGGTATCGAGCGTCTGAACTACTTCGCCATGGCTCTGCTCGGCCTGATCTTCGCCGTCGTCGTCACCCTGTTCTTCATCGCTGGCGCCACCATCGGTCAGACCATCGCTTCCGCCATCCCGACTTGGCTGCAGACCGGTCTCTCCGCTGCAGGCGGCATGATGCGCTTCGTCGGCTTCGCCGTCCTGCTCAAGGTTATGATGAACCGCGATATGTGGGGCTTCTTCCTCATGGGCTTTGGCCTCGCGCTCATCACCGTTGCCAACGATTCTCTGGCAACCCCTGCTCTGCTCATCCTCGCTCTCATCGGCTTCGGCATCGCTTTCTGGGACTTCCAGCAGCAGACCGAGCTGAAGGGTGCAGCTGTTTCTGACGGAGGTGACTTCGAAGATGGCATCTAATGAGTATGTGATCCCGGAGCACTACGAGGATCTCACTCCTGCTCCGCAGCTCGACCAGAAGACCCTCAACAAGATGGCCTGGCGCTCCTGCTTCCTGCAGGCCTCGTTCAACTACGAGCGTATGCAGGCCGCCGGTTGGCTCTACTCCATCATCCCCGGTCTGGAGAAGATCCACACCAACAAGAACGACCTCGCGGCTTCCATGAGCCACAACCTGGAGTTCTTCAACACCCATCCGTTCCTTGTCACCTTTGTTATGGGCATCGTGCTTTCGCTCGAGCAGAACAAGGTTGACATCCCCACGATCCGCGCCGTCCGCGTCGCCGCAATGGGCCCGCTCGGTGGTATCGGTGACGCCCTGTTCTGGCTGACGCTTGTGCCTATCACGGCCGGCATCACCTCCAACATGGCCATCAACGGCAATGCCGCTGCGCCGATCATCTTCCTGGTGATCTTCAACGTCGTCCAGTTCGCTCTGCGCTTCTGGCTCATGAACTGGTCCTACAAGCTTGGCACCAGCGCTATTGACGCTCTGACCGCCAACATGCAGGCCTTCACGCGTGCCGCTTCCATCATGGGCGTCTTCGTCGTCGGTTGCCTGGTCGTCACCATGGGTGGCACCCAGATCAACCTCCAGATCCCCAATGGCACCACCCGTGGCCTCTCCGCTACTACCGTGATCGTCTCCGAGAAGGAGGCCGAGAACTTCACCGGTATGGAGGGCATCGATACCGAGACCGCTGAGGCCGGTACCATCGCCATGACCGATAAGGACGGCAACGCCCTTACCGCTTCCGATGCCGACGGCAACGCTGTCGAGTGCGGCGTCACCGATCTGGGCAACGGCATGGAGTCCGTTACCTACGGTACCGTCACCGAGGATCCGGTCAACTTCTCTGTTGCCGACACCCTCAACACCATCGTCCCCAAGCTCGTCCCGCTTATGCTTACGCTGCTGCTTTACTACATGTTCGCTAAGCACAGCTGGACCCCGACCAAGGGCATTCTCCTGCTCTTCGTCCTTGGCATCCTGGGCGCTGGCCCGCTTGGTCTCTGGCCGAGCATCTGGTAAGGCTCTAGCTTGAGGGGTGTGTCCCTACGCGGCTCACACCCCGACCCCTTAAGCCATGTGTATGTTAAAAGCCGCGCGCTCGAAAGAGCGCGCGGCTTTTGTTTTCTTGATGATTCGGGTGTGGCAGACAGATAATGCTTAACACCCTAGGTAGTTAGCCGAATTCGAGCAAAAGGGAGGATAGGATGGCGATCGGAGCGCGTAAGCAACCGCTGTACGATCAGCTGGTCGATATTCTGACCGAAAAGATTGACCATGAATATCGCGCCGGTGACATGATTCCTTCCGAGCGCGAACTTTCGGAGCGCTATGGTCTCTCGCGCACTACGGTACGCCTGGCTCTGCAGGAACTGGAGCGTTTAGGACTGGTGGTTCGGCAGCACGGTCGCGGTACCTTTGTGACCGACCGTTCGGCAAAGGCAACCAATCTTATGCAGTCCTACAGCTTTACCGAGCAGATGCGCGCGATGGGTCGTGACCCCGAGACCACGATTCTCGAGTTTTGCGAGATGGAGGCCGATAAGAATCTGGCCGAGCATATGGGATTGCGTATCGGTGATCGCATTTTTAAGCTCAAGCGCCTTCGTTCTGCCGACAACATGCCCATGATGGTCGAACGCAGCTATCTACCGGTTCGTCAATTTCTGTCCCTAAAGCGACCGCTGCTGGAGCGTAAGCCGCTTTACGATGTGATTGAGCAAGACTTTCAGCAAAAAATACGTGTGGCCGAAGAGGAGTTCTATGCGAGCATAGCCCGTCCCACCGATGCCCACCTTTTGGAAATTGTCGAGGGCTCGCCTGTGCTCGATTTGGTTAGGACTACGTATAACGAGTCAAACGAGGTTGTGGAGTATACGCTCTCGGTTGCTCGTGCCGATCAGTTTAAATACAAGGTTTACCACCAGCGTAGCGACTAGTGTTGGCATCGTTTCCATATGATGATTCTTTGTATTTAACTGGTTACTACCAGATAACCAACCGAAGTGTATAATTGCACGTCAGAGGATTACTTCTAGAGAGAGGTATTAGAAATGTTCGAGAAGAGTGTCGAGGAGCTCACCGAGCTCGGCGCCCAGATTACCACGGCCGAGATTGCTCAGCAGCCCGAGCTTTGGCGTGATACGCTCAACATCTATCGCGAGAACAAGGAGGCCATCGAGGCCTTTCTGGCCGAGGCTCGCGCTATGGGCGAGGGCCGTCTGTCCGTTGTCTTCACCGGTGCCGGTACGTCCGACTATGTTGGCGATACCTGCGCCCCGTATCTGCGTCACGCCGGCAACACTGATCTCTACGACTTTAAGCCCATCGCCACGACCGACATCGTGAGCGCCCCGCGCGACTTCCTGCGCGCTGAGGATCCCACGCTCGTGGTTTCCTTTGCCCGCTCTGGCAACAGCCCCGAGAGCCTTGCCGCCGTTGCCGTTGCCAAGGAGCTCGTCCACAACGTCAAGTTCCTCAACATCACCTGCGCGCCCGAGGGCAAGCTCGCCGTCGAGTCCGTCGATGATCCCAATGCGCTGACGCTGCTCATCCCGCGCGCCAACGACAAGGGCTTCGCCATGACCGGCTCCTACACCTGCATGACCCTGCTCTCTACTCTCATCTTTGACGAGGCTTCCGACGAGCAGAAGGCCGAGTGGGTCGAGACCATCGCCAAGATGGGCGAGGAGGTCATCGCTCGCGAGTCTGAGGTTGCCGACTACCTCGCTGGCGACTTCAACCGCGTGACCTACCTTGGCTCCGGCTCCTTTGGCGGCCTTGCTCAGGAGAGCCAGCTCAAGATCCTCGAGCTTGCTCATGGCCTGGTTGCCACTTCCTACGACACCTCCATGGGCTATCGTCACGGACCTAAGTCCTTCGTCGACGACAAGACCCTCGTGTTCGTGTTCGTCAGCAACGACGCCTACACCCGTCAGTACGACATCGACATCCTCAACGAGATCGGTGGCGACGATATTGCTCAGCGCACCGTTGCCGTTCAGCAGGATGGCGCTACTGTCTACGAGGGTGAGTCCTTCACCTTTAAGGGCTATGAGGCACTCCCCGAGGGTTACCTTGCTCTGCCGTTCGTGATGTTTGCCCAGGCAATCAGCCTGCTCAACTCCGTGCGCGTGGGCAACACGCCCGATACGCCGAGCCCCACCGGCACGGTCAACCGCGTGGTCAAGGGCGTGACGATTCACCCCTTCACCGCTTAATCGCGTCCCCCTGTAAGGGCGCCCGTCCGCTCATAACGGCGGGCGGGCGCTTTTTGTTTTACGTGAGCTGGGTATAAGCATCACCACAGTCAACTGCTTTAGAAGCAAGGAGTGCATATGAGCACGTACGCAATTAAGGCTGACAAGTTCTTCTTGCCGGCAGGCCCGCAACTGGGCGGCTATCTTATGGTCGAGGATGGCGTCTTTGGCGCCTGGCAGGCCGACGAGCCCTCTTGCGAGATTAAGGATTACACGGGATCGTGGATCGCACCGGGTATGGTTGACACCCACATCCATGGCTTCTATAACCACTCGACTACCGATAACGATCCCGAGGGCATCGATATCAGCTCGACCGAGCTCGCCCGTCGCGGCACCACCAGCTGGCTGCCCACGACGTTCACCGATGGCGTCGAGCAGATTAAGGACGCCTGCGCCGCCATCGCCCAGGCGGACGAGGGTCGCGGCCCCGACTTCTGCGGTGCTCGCATTCAGGGCATCTACCTGGAAGGCCCTTTCTTTACCATGAAGCACGTGGGCGCGCAGAACCCCGCTTATCTGATCGACCCCTCCGAGGAGGTCTTCGATCAGTGGCAGGAGGCTGCGGGCGGTCGCATCGTTAAGAGCGCCATGGCGGCCGAGCGCGACGGTGCCGCTGCTTATGCGGCTGCTCTGAACGCCAAGGGTGTGGTGACCAGCATCGGTCACTCCGACGCCACCTACGATGAGTGCATCGCTGCCATCAACGCCGGTGCCAGCTGCTTTACGCATACCTATAACGGCCAGCGCGGGCTGCATCACCGTGAGCCCGGTGTCGTGGGTGCTGCTATGTCCACGTCCGAGACCTACGCCGAGATCATCTGTGACGGCAAGCACGTAAACCCTGCCGCCATCAAGGCGCTGCTGCAGGCCAAGGGCTGGCAGCACACGGTACTCATCACCGACTGCCTGGGCTGCGGCGGCATGCCCGAGGGCAGCTACACCAGCGGCGGCATGGACGTCATCATGAAGGACAACCTGTGCTGGCTCGCCGATGGCAAGAGCATTGCCGGTTCGGTGCTCACGCTTGCCCAGGGCGTCAAGAACATCGTCGACTGGGGCATCGCCAGCGCCGATATCGCCATTCGCATGGCAACCGAGGTGCCGGCACGCTCCGCGCACATCGAGGATAAGTGCGGCAGCATCATGCCGGGTCGCGACGCCGACTTTGTCGTGTTCGACCATGAGCTCACCCTCGTCGAGACGTATGTTGGCGGCCAGAGCGTCGGCAACGCCTTTACCGAGTAACGAAAGAAAAAGACGGCGGGCCCGAATCTGCTCGGACCCGCCGTACGGGTTAAACGCTCAAAAGCACCTTTACAGTTACAGCTTGCTAGCGATTTTCTTTGCCGTACGCTTAACGCCGGCCACCAGGCCTCCTGCAGGATGCTCCTTCTCGTATGCTAGGCGCTTCTCGCGCTTGGCGTACTCTTCGACGATGATGTCTCCATACTCGTCTTCGATCTTGTCGAAGAAGTCGACGGCACCCTTAATTTCCTCAGCGGTCGGGTGCCCCTTTTGGACACCGCCGGTGAGTTTGAACGGCCCCCACGTATCAAAGCCGGGGCAGCCGTAGACACCCATAAAGATGGCCTGCCTCATGCGGCAGATGCCATCGATATCCTTGCCGTACCACTTGTTTTTGCCACCGTAGGTCATAAGGCCAAACACCTTGTCCTGCGGCTGCAACACGTTAGTGAGCACGCGTGCCATGTCCTTGTCGATCTCGGAGTAATAGATGCCCGTGGCGACACCAATCAGATGGTATTCGTGCAGGTTGGGATACTCGTTTTTGCCGAGTGTTTTCACGTCGAGGGTATCGATTTCGGGGTGCGCCTCGACGATGGCGTCCACGAGCTTTTTCGTATTGCCGTGGTGGCGTGAGGCATAAAGAATGATGGTTCGCATAAGAAGGCCTTTCAGCTGTAATTGCATCAATGTCTGTATGGTACCCCGTTACATGGCCGGGATACAGGACGCATCGATGAGCGTGCGGGTTTGTCCATTGGTCAGAGCCGAGACGGGTACTTGCGAGCAAAAGCAGTTGTTCGAAAGGATGGGCAATGGAATACGCTCTCTCCAACGATTCGATTTCTATTAAGGTGTCCACGGCTGGTGGTTCGTTTACCTCGATTGAGGCCGGAGGTCGCGAGTACTTGTGGCAGGGTGACCCCGCCGTGTGGTCCGGCCAGGCGCCGGTCTGCTTTCCGATTTGCGGAGGCCTGCGCGATGGTAGTGCCATGACGTTTGCCGGGCATCATGTAAAGCTCGCTCGCCACGGCTTTGCGCGCAAGCAGGAGTGGAAGCTGCTGAGCCAAGGCGAGAACGAGTTGGCTGTGTGTCTGGCGTCCGAGGATAACGCTGCGTTGCTGAGCGATTATCCGTATCCGTTTAGGCTCGTCGCCCGCTATACGCTCGAGGACGCCGCCGTGCGTGTCTCCTATGAGGTTACCAACGAGGGCACCGAGGACATGCCGTTCTTTATCGGTGGGCATCCCGGCTTTAGGTGCCCGCTCGATGAGGGCGAGGCCTATACGGACTACGAGTTGCGCTTTGAGAAAGAAGAGGCTGCAGAGCTTTGCACCGCTGTCCCTTCGACTGGCTTGATTGACGTGGACAAGCGCTCCAAGAACCCCATGGTGGGAAAGACGCTGCCCCTGTCGCACGAGCTCTTCGATTTTGCGGAGACCATCTTTGACGTGCTCGAGAGCCGCCAGGTCACGCTTTCCAAAAAGGGCGAGGACAAGGGCGTTCGCCTGAGCTTTGAGGGCTTCCCATATCTCATTGTGTGGAGCAAGCCCGAGGGTGATTTTGTGGCAGTTGAGCCTTGGGGCGGCCTTTCGACCTGCTCCGATGAGGACGACGTGCTTGAGCATAAGCGTGGCTGCCTTGTCGCCAAGCCCAAGGAGACCGTCGTTCGCTCGTTCACGATTGAGATTCTGTAATTCCGTTTTGTCGACTCGTATCGCGAGGCACAAGGAGCCTGCGAGATAAGGAGCTAAAAATGATCCTCACCGTTACGATGAACCCGTCCGTCGATACACGCTATCAGCTCGATGAGCTCATTATCGACGACGTTAACCGTGTGACGCCCGAAAAGACCGCCGGCGGCAAGGGTCTCAACGTGGCCCGTGTACTGGGTCAGCTGGGCGACGACGTTGTGGCAACCGGTCTACTCGGCGGCCACATGGGCGCCTACATGGCCGAGCTCATGGATGCCAACGGCATTAAGAATGATTTTGTACCCATCAAGGGCGAGACTCGCATTTGCCTTAACATCCTCCACGCCGGCAACCAGACCGAGCTACTCGAGAGCGGCCCGACGATTGCCCCCGAGGAGCTCGATGCCTTTACCGCCAAGTTCGCCGAGCTTGCGAGCAAGGCCGCTGTCGTTACCATCTCGGGTTCGCTGCCCCGTGGTGTCGAGGCGGGCTACTACGCCAAGATCACGGGTATTGCCGGGAACGCCGGCGCCAAGGTGCTGCTCGATACCTCGGGTGCTTCGCTCGAGGCCGCCCTTAAGTCCGAAATTAAGCCCGAGCTGGTCAAGCCTAACCTGACCGAGATTAACGGCCTTCTGGGCACGAGCTTTACCACCGACGATGTGGACGAGCTCCGCGCCGCGCTCGCCTCTGATGCCCGCTTCTCCGATATCCCCTGGGTCGTCGTGTCCATGGGCGCTGCCGGCTCCGTGGGCTTCCATAATGGCCGTGCATTCCGCGCCAAGACCCCCGATATCCCCGCCGTTAACGCTACGGGCTCTGGCGATTCGACCATTGCCGGCTTCGCGCATGCGATTGCTGCTGGCGCGGATGACGAGACGGTGCTGCGTACCGCCAACACCTGCGGCAAGCTCAATGCCATGGATCCCATGACCGGCCATCTGGTCATGGACCGTTGGGACGAGGTCTACAACGGCGTTGTCGTGACCGAGCTGTAAAAGCCTGGGCGTCGGCCCCGGCATTGCTTGCTAGCTCATGTCGACGACAAGTGCGGTAGCATTATGCTGGGGCGCGACGCCGAGTTTGTCGTGTTCAATCCCGACCTTACCCTGGTCGAGACGTATGTGGGTGGCAACAGCGTCGGTAATGCATTTACCGAGTAGCTGCCAAATAAACGATCCGAGAGGGGATTTAGATGATTTACGGTGCATTGGGCGATATCGAGGAATACCGCGGAATGCTCAAGGGCCTCGACGTGCTGATCGACTGGCTCGAGGAGAACGACCCGGCACAGCTCGAGGTCGGCAGCCATCCGATTTTGGGTGAGAAGGTCTTTGCGAACGTCATGTCTCCCACGACGCGTCCCGAGGCTGAGGCTCACTATGAGACGCATCAGCGCTATCACGACCTGCAGATCGACGTCGAGGGTCGCGAGGCCTTCAAGGTCGCTACGGGCAGCCTGACACTGGTCCAGGAGTTTGACGAGAAGGACGACTATGATCTGGTCGATTCCGACGCCTCGATCGCCGGCGATCTTGCCGACGACAAATTCGCGCTGTTCGTTGCCGGCGAGCCCCACATGCCCACGCTCGAGTTCCCGGGCGATGGCGCACAGCCGGTCAAGAAGATCTGCTTTAAGTTGCTTGCCGACGCTTACTGGGAGGAGTAACGCGCTGCTCGTCTGAGCTGCTCGTCTGATGGCGTGGTTCCCCTAGGGAAATCACGCTAGGACCCCGCCAAACGTGCTTTCCCTAGGGGAATCACGTTTGGCGGGGTTTTCTGTTTTTGAATAGGGAAGCCTCATTTATTTGCGAAGAACATCGGCTAGCCGCAGGATTGAAATCATCGACCGATAAGTGAGTTCCACTTTTTCGCCCGCAAGCAGTCGTTTCGAGCCAATCTCATCTAGCCCCACAAGCCGAGAAAACAGCGGGCCGCTCATCGTGCCATCGTCAATTGATTCCCTTATGGTCTTCAAAACGTCCGTATCATGAAGCGATGCCGAGCTGTAGGGGGCAACACGAGCGGAACTCTCAATTAACGACGAGACAAAAGGATGGAGATGCTTTGGACATAGTCCATCAAACACCACATCCCCATTGTCGTTCGAGCCGACCAGGCGCCAAGTATAATGATCGACCCAGTCATCCCCGTCGTATATGGCGTTCATGAGCAACTTCCCGTCTAGAGAGAGAAACCTATTTGGACATCGGGGCGCAAGACCGCAATCCATATCGGGCCTGCAGCAGCTCCAACCCAACGCACCACATAGGTTCCCTTTCGTACATGTGTATCAATCTGCCCCGAAATGCCGGTGAATGCAATTCCAGACCCGTTTGTCGGATAGCAATCGACGTATTTTTGTTTTCCGCTCACAACCTTGTATAGATAAATCGTTCCAGCAAAAGAGAAGGGATCGTTCGCAATTTTGTCCGGAAGAACTTGCCACCTCAAAATCCCGCTACCAATATGGTCAAGCTTGACCGTTCCGCCGTCCCCCTCAAAGTGGCAAGGGGATTTACCCCAGACTGAGAGTCGGCATCGCCCTCCTTAGCAGTTATCAGCAGGCTGCCCGTATAAGACTGCTAAGGCTCACCTTCAGGACAGGCAGCCTTGGCCCAAGAAGGGCCACTCAGGCAGAACAGTCCGAGCAGCATCAATACCAGCAAAAGAAAACCCTTAGTTCTTTTCATCTATATCGCCAATATCTCTCGACATTTGTATATTGTGACTATTTTAGATCTATATGGCCAATTTGAGCCCTCACCATGGCAATTGTTGCAGCTGGGTTTCTTTTCATTAAGATTTCACTTTGGTAAATCCCCGCCCCTAAGCATTAAACCCGAAGTCCACCGAGTGGGCCGCCGTTGACGTGGCGATGTTTGGATTGGCGCGCACGCACTCAAAATCGGCAACAAAAAAGCCGCCCGAAGGCGGCTATCTTGTGTAATGGAGCCAGCGACCGGGCTCGAACCGGTGACCCCCGCTTTACGAGAGCGGTGCTCTACCAACTGAGCTACGCTGGCGGCCATATGATGACGCAACTGAGGCATCAACGAGTGTCTATGATACGGGACATCGCACATCCGCGCAAGTGTTCTGACGGCTTTTCTCACTTTAAATGCACTCCTTGATTGGCAACTTCATCCGAACACCTCCCATATTCATCCGTAC
>NZ_QRZD01000031.1:0-24117 GCF_003464565.1 Collinsella sp. AF14-35 | reverse complement strand
TGCCGGTCTCGTAGAGCGCCTTGCCGTCCTCGAGATAGCCCTCCTGGTCGAAATGCATGATCTCGATCTTCTCGGTTTCCTTCATTTGTCTCTCCTTTCTGGGGTTGTTTCCACATCCCCCATGCCAACGGGCATCAAAACCCGCTTACATTCCGTAACACTCAGCCGCTTTGGCCTTAAGCGCATTGACTGACTCTTCGTAGCCCTCTGCCTTGACCTCCATTTGCTTGGAGACGGTATCGAGATACGGGTGCACGTTCCATGACTTCAGACGCTCGGCAATCATGGCCGCAATCGTCTGGAAGAACACAAGATTGGGAATTGCGCTGAGCAGCGGAGCCACCTGAGGCACCGCAACCTCGTGAGCCCTACCCTTGGGATGGGCCGTGAGCAGCACCGTTTTTGCCGTAACGTTCGATAGCGCATCGGCGATATTCGCAAGACGCTCCGACCCCTGCGGATCGTCGACGATAAACACCAGATAGCCCGGAACGATCTGCATCTCGGGACCGTGGACGAACTCCTCGCCTTCGTGATGCATGGCAGGAATCTTGATGGTCTCGCTCAGCTTGAGCGCTGCCTCCTCGGCAACACCATAGTTGGGGCCGTTGCCGACGACCATGGCGGGCATGTGCTCAGAAAGCTCGAGCATGTGATCTTGGACATATGCCTCGGCGGTCTTGCACATCACGGCATTAGCCTGGATAGCCTCGCGCAGGTCATCAAGACGCTGAGCAACGCCCTTGGCGTCAATCGTTCCGCGCGCCTGACCGCCGTAAATACCAAAGAGCACCAGGTACTCAACGAGAACCTCGACGCCCAGAGTCACAAAGTCCACCGACTCGACACCCACACCGTAGTCAAGAACGATGTCAGCGTGTTCCTTGATGGGTGCCTCGACGTTTGCCGTGAGCGCAACTGCAGCCATATCGTGTGCACGCATGTAATCGAGCGCCGCAATCGTATTGGTCGAATAGCCGCTCTGCGAGACGGCGATGTTGAGCGCATGCTGCGGATAGGTGTGTTCAAAATCGACGAAGGCCTCGGGCGTCACAACGGACACCTGCATCTGCAGCGCATCTTGCAGGTAATCGCGGGCGCAATCGGCGGCATGGCGCGACGAACCCGAAGCAACGATGCGCAGTGCATCAAAAGAACCGGACTGGAAAATATCAACGAGCTGCGCTACCAGCTCAGACGAACGCTCGAGGTTCTCCCCCATACGCACATGGGCAAGCTGAACGTAATCGAGCATCTTCATCGTCTCACCTCGTAACAAATCATTAGTATTTGATACCAACCACAGTTACAGGTTACGGCTTTTTGATACCTCTTTGTCGATTAATTTATCCCCATCGGCGAACGGTCAATTTTGAGCCATGTAAGGTTGTATATACGGTCTGCTCAACGAATCAAAATTCCGTCAACTTTTCAGCCCGTTATGCAAAAAACCAGCTAGTACGTATAGGTATATCCACCCGCATCACCGCGGTTAAACGACTTGACGTACTCGATCGCCTGGCCGCTCGCATCGAAGCTTACGCACTCCAGCGTCAAGGCAAGATCACCCTGCTCCAGTCCAAGCAGGCCGGCATCTCGTGCGCCCAGCGCTTCGATATCGAGCTTTTCCTGTGCCATAACTGGCTTTCGGCCCAGCATCTCATAGGTCTCGTACAAGCTGAAGACCGACACGTCAATATCTTCGATGGTTGGGAACAGCAGGCAGGGAATCAGCGCCGTCTCGATCGATACGGGGCTACCGTTTATGCAGTTCAGGCGTCGAATGGAATAGAGCAGGTCGTCCTCGGCGATGCCAAACAGGTCAGCGTAGTATGGCCCCGCATAACGCTTGGAACGTGCGAGAATACGGACGGACGGCTCGCCGCCCGAAGCACGGACCGATTCACGGAAACCGCCCGTGCGTTCAAAAAAAGCAGGTACTTTCTGCGCCACAAAGGCACCTTTCCCCCGAACACGGCGAATCTGCCCGCGCCGAACCAGCTCATCGACAGCGCTTCGGATGGTCAAGCGTGTCGTACCAAATTCCTCGGCGAGGTCTTTTTCGGACGGAATCATGGAACCCGTGGGATATGTACCGCGCTCGATACGCTCCTCGATGCGGCGTCGAATGCGCATATAAACCGGGGTGGCATCTACTGTTTCAGCCATTGTTCACCTGCCACACTCCTCATGCCGTTCTCTTCGCCGTTATCGGCAAAGCGAAACTTTGTGGGCAAAATCACCGATTTGCAATGCTCCACAAAACGCATGTCCTTATCAAATTCAATCGAGCTCTCATAGAACACCGGCGTTCCCTCTTCTTGCTGGAGCAGCTCGGCCTCTTCGACGTTCAAACGCGAGATAGAGATATGCTCACGTCCATGCTCAACACGCACGCCGCCTTCTTTGAGCAAGACATCGTAAAGGCTCTCGCACTCAAAATCGTGCTCGGTAAGCGATGGGCACAGGGACAGGTTAACGTGAGCGGTCTCGATTGACGCCGGCCCGCCCTCAATAAGTCGAACGCGCTGCATGCGGAGCAAAGGAGCGCCTACAGACACCCCAAGCTTGTCGGCAAGCGCCTCATCCGCCTCGATGGTCCCGGTGGAAACCAGACGAGAAGAGGGGTGCAGACCGGCAGTCCGCACAGCATCGGAAAAGTTATACGTTTCCTGAAAGATGTTTAGCGGCTTGGGAGGACACACATACGTACCCGATCCGCGACGGCTCTCGAGCGTTCCACACGAGATGAGCCGCGTGATACCGGCACGCAACGCTGTACGCGAAACGCCAATCTCTTCGCACAGCACGCGCTCGGCCGGCAGGCGATCCCCGCCGGCAAGCTGATGGTGCTGGATATACCAAAGAATTCCCTCAACAGCACGATCTTTGGGGGGAATTGCATAAGATTCGCCTGCCATTGCACAGACTCCTCATTCAGAAACGTATGCCGCCAAAATTAGGCCAGCCCTCCCATGGCATCAAATTCGGCCTTGATCTTCTCGGCGACATTCCGATACGACTTATATAGACTTGAATCGCGTTTAACTTCGTCGGTCATAACGGGAATCTCTAATTTGGAAACCTCGTCTTTTCCCGTCTGAACCGCCACAACAACGCCCATACCAAGACACATATTACGCTTGGCAGCGTTTATTTTCGCCGCCTTGGCAGGATTTGCCAGGATACGCTGGGCAAATTCCTGTTTTGAAGTCACTTCCTCGGCCTCCGGATCGCCCGCCTCGGCTACTTCGCACTGCAACACGTCCGCATAGTCAAAAATCTTAGGCTCTGCACCACGCTGATGCACGGCCCACTTGCGACGCGTGGCATCCTGGTAGATAGCCGGCAAAAACGTAAACCGCGGCGGGTCCAAAATCGTATCCGTGATGGTAAACACATCGGGATCAAAGGCATCCTGCGGGTTTTTCTTCTTGAACAGCCCCATATCAGCCTCCCGTACTAGCATTAAACAACTCAAGCTGAATATAGCACCAATTTCAAGCCACTGCCTTACCCTATCGGTGCGCGGCGTCTATGGCTCGCCCAGCGGAAGAGTTAACGGACGAGGGCCGGGGTGCCTGCCTTGTTTTGAGAAGTGGGCTCCGCGAACTTCTCAACACAAGGCAGGCACCCCGGCCCCGCCGGCAAATAGCGGACACTCCGCATGCAATCTATGCAAACAAACAAGTACGCTTAGCTACATTCGGTAAGTTCGAGCACGCTGCCCTTAACGATAAGTGCCGGCTCCAGGACGACCTCTTCGGCACGCCTACCGCCCCTACCGGCAAGACGCTTGGACATGCAGCCAAAAGCATGCTCCGCAAGGACACCAGGATCCTGCTCAATCGCGGTCAGCGCCGGCTCAAAGAGAACGTCGGCCGCCGAGTTGTCATAGCTTACGACCGAAATATCGCCCGGGATGCTCTTCCCCATCTCGTGCAAGCGCTTGAGCAGACCGAGGGCGATGTTATCCGAACTTGCGAACACAGCGGTGGCATCAGTTGCGAGCACCGCCTCCGAGGCCTCGTAGGCACTCGGAATGTAGTACTCGCTCTCAAACTCCAAACGCGCGTCGATAGGCAAGCCAACCTCGCGCAGTGCGCGCTCATAGCCGGCAAGTCGCTTACGCCCCGTATTGGAACGGCGCGCGTTAACCAAGCAGGCAATGCGACGGTGGCCCTGCTCGATCAGATAGCGGGTGGCCATGTAGCCACCCATCTCGTGGTCGAACATCACCTTGTCGCACTCGAGCCCTTCAATGGCACGGTCGACCATCACGGCCGGGATGGGCAGGTGGCTGACTTCTTCGCGCAGGGCGCGGTCGTCGGAGAACTCGTCACCCACCACCAGAAAGACGCCGTCAACACCGCGCGTCACCAGCTGGCGCAGCAGCTCCAGATCGTCATCGGCGCTTCCGCCCGAGCTGGTAATGAAGAGCGCATAGCCGTCCTCGCGGCAGCGCTTTTCCAGGCTACCGGCGAGCGAAGCAAAAAAGCGGCTCTCGATGTTAGGGACGATAAGGCCCAGGGTGCGCGACTCGCGCATGACCAGGCTGCGCGCGATCTGGTTGGGAACATAGTGGTTGCGCGCCGCGACCTCTTTGATGAGCTTGCGGTTTTCTTCCGAGATGCGACAGGGCCGATTATTGAGCACAAGCGAGACCGACGAGGGGGAAAGCCCCACCTCCTGGGCGATCTGCTTGAGGGTGACTTTGTTGGCCATCTCGCTCCTTCCGGGTTTACGCGCAATCTCTTGAAAGTATAGCGACTACCCCTCTACCTCGGTGATAAACACTTTACCAATCCGGTAGACGGCTGTTTTATCGCCGCCAGCGCACCAAATCCGTCCGGGTGGGGTATATTGCAATCGATTGATGACAACGACCACCAAAAGGCGGCTATTAGTATGCACGAAAACGATTTTTTTAACGAGGACCTGCTGTGCGCGCTTGCTGGCGTTGCCGGCGAGGACAACGTACTGATGAGCGAGCCCATGCGCGAGCACACCACGTTTAAGATCGGCGGCCCGGCCGACGTCTTTGTCACGCCCGATACCGAGCAGGGCCTCGTCGCCACGCTCGATACCTGCTATCGCTGCGATCTGCCCCTCACCATCGTGGGCAACGGCTCCGACCTGCTCGTCGGCGACAAGGGCATCCGTGGCGTCGTCGTGGCGCTGGGCGAGGGACTCTCCGACATTACGGTCGACGGCACGCACGTCACGGCGGCAGCCGGCGCCTTGCTTTCCGATGTCGCCGCTGCGGCAGCCGAGGCCGGTCTCACCGGCATGGAGCCCATCTCGGGCATCCCCGGATCGGTCGGCGGCGCCTGCCACATGAACGCCGGTGCCTACGGTGCCTGCATGGCCGATGTGCTGGGGTCCGTGCGCGTCTACAAACCCGCTCGCCAGCTCGACGACGGCACCCGCGGCAGCGGCAACATCATCGAGTTCGATGTCGACGAACTCAACCTGGGCTATCGCAAGAGCCGCATCGCCGACGACGGCTTTATCGTTCTTTCGGCCACCTTCAACCTCGCACCGGGCAACGCCGCGATGATTAAGGCCGACATGGACGACTACCGCCAGCGCCGTGAGGACAAGCAGCCACTCGACATGCCGAGTGCTGGCTCCACTTTCAAGCGCCCCGAGGGTTACTTTGCCGGCAAACTCATCATGGATGCCGGCCTGCGAGGACACGCCGTTGGCGGCGCGCAGGTGAGCGAGAAGCACTGCGGCTTCATCGTCAACGCCGACCACGCCACCGCCGCCGACGTCGATGAACTCATCCGCCACATCCAAACAACCGTCAAAGACCAATTCAACGTAGACCTAGAACCCGAAGTCCACCGAGTCGGCGAATTCCTCTAACAAAGAAGGCCCCGAAAGGGGCCTTCACTTTCTTTTATTCAGACAACCAATCCGGTGCGTAGCGCCCCGAACCCGAGAGGGCCGCGTGCCCGCCCGCAATATATTTGATTGATCGCGAGTTCCGCACGCAAAGAAGGCCACTTAATGTGGCCTTCGTCTTGCGCAGGACTGCCCGAGCAGGCAATCAAATATATTGCGGGCGGGCACGCGGCCCAGTCGGCTTTACGACAGCGCAATACCGCCAAGCCAGCCCCAACGCACGCCAGAGCCAGTACCATAAAAGCTAATGAACGAATCAAGCGACTTAGACGTAATGGCGCCCTCGTTGCTCATTACGATGCCGCCGCCAACGTAGATACCCACATGACCGTAGATAAGGCCCGGAGCACCCGTGCCGCTGTGCGAGGAATCGGCCACGATCATGCCCACCTGCAGCGCCGAGCGGTCGGAGCTATAGCACCAGGCGTTAAACATATCGCACGCGTTACCGCCAAAGTAGCCAACGCCGGCGTTACGGAAGACATTGGTAACCCACGCCGCGCACCAGTTCTGACCCGGCGAAGGTGTGGAGTAGCACGCGTTGACGACGGCCTGCTGCTTGCCCGAGCCGGCATTCTGCTGCGGAGTTCCGGGCGCATACGATCCACCGCCCGAGCTCGAACCACCCGAGTAGGAATTGTTCTTGTTCGCGGCGGCTGCGGCAGCGGCAGCGGCCTTCCTGGCAGCCTCCTCGGCCTGGGCGGCAGCGAGAATCTCGGAATCGCGTTGAGCCATGAGCTCCTTGACGTCGTCGGAAAGACCGTTCAGCACGGTCTGGACTTCTTGCTGCTTGGCCTGCATATCCTGCATCTGAGCCGTCTGCTGGTCCTTGAGTTTCTCCAGGTTGGCCTTTTGTGCTTCGAGCTCGGTCTTCTGCGCGTCGAGCTCAGCCTGAATCGTCTGGATATCCTCGATGGCATCGCGGTCGCTCTTGTTGATCTTCTCAACGTAATGCGCGTTGGCGACGAGTTCCTCAAACGAGCCAGAGGCCAGCAGCAGCGACAGGATGTTCGTACCGCCGGACTTGTAGCTGGCGGCCACGCGATCGGAAAGGTCGTTGCGCTTCTTCTTGAGCTCGGCCTTCTTTTCATCGATCTGGGCCTGCGTGTCGTCAATCTTGCCCTGGACATTCTCGATGTCGTTGAGGGTCTGGGCATTCTTGTTGGCCAGCGCCGCATACTCATTTGCGATGCTGTCGAGCTGGGCCTGAACCTCGTCGAGTTGGGCCTGGGCGGCATTCAATTTATCGGTGGTTTCTTTGGAAGCCTCCGCCGCATGGGCGCGAGTGGGCAGGCCAAAAAGAACTGCCGCAGAAGCGGCGCCGAACAGGGCCTTAAGGGCAGTGCGGCGCGAGAGCTCCTGGGAAAGGATGGAATCGCTGTTTGGTGACATATGTACTCCGTTACATGCTTATTTATATGTCGCTCAACTCATACATATTAGCGTACATATGGCGCGTCCCAACGATTTCCACGAACGGCAGGAAACTACAAGGTCGGCGGCTCGTAAGCAATTGTCAAATTTGAGGTAACAATTGAGCAAGCTCTTATATGAGTACGTTAACATAATCCTCTGCTTTTCCTACAGTGCACCATTTGGGCGTCCCCGCCTGCGCTATACTCCCCTCTAGAAGTGTTCCTGATTCGATAGGAGACTACATGTCCAAAGCACTCGACCCCAAAGACACCTGCGTCCTCGTTACCGGTGGCGCCGGCTTTATCGGCTCGCACACCGTCGTTCAGCTGCTCGAGGGTGGCTACCAGGTCGTCATCGTCGATGATCTCTCCAACTCCAGCGCCGTCGCCGTCGACCGCGTCAAGACCATCGTGGGCGACGAAGCCGCCAAGAACCTCACCTTCTACAAGGCCAACGTGCTCGACCGCGATGCGATGAACAAGATCTTCGATACCCATCAGATCGACCGTGTCATCCACTTTGCCGGCTTTAAGGCCGTCGGCGAGTCGGTGAGCAAGCCCGTCGAGTACTACCACAACAACATCGAGAACACCCTGGTGCTCATCGACGTCATGCGCAACCATGGCTGCAAGTCCATCATCTTCTCGAGCTCCTCGACCGTCTACGGCGACCCGGACAACCCGCCCGTCACCGAGGAAGACCCCAAGAAGCCCGCAACCAACCCCTATGGCTGGACCAAGTGGATGATCGAGCAGATCCTTATGGACGTCCACACCGCCGACCCCGAGTGGGACGTCGTGCTGCTCCGTTACTTCAACCCCATCGGCGCTCATCCGTCGGGCCTGATCGGCGAGGACCCCAAGGGCATCCCCAACAACCTGGTGCCCTATGTCGCCCAGGTCGCCGTGGGCAAGCTCGAGGCCGTTCAGGTCTATGGCAACGACTACCCCACCCCCGACGGCACCGGCGTGCGCGACTACATCCACGTGTGCGATCTGGCCTCTGGTCACGTTGCCGCCCTTAACTGGATGAACGGCAAAACCGGCGTCGAGATCTTTAACCTGGGCACCGGCACCGGCACCTCGGTACTCGAGGTCGTCGCCGCCTTCTCCAAGGCTTGTGGCAAGGAGCTGCCCTACGTGATCCGCGAGCGCCGCGCCGGCGACATCGCTGCCAACTGGTGCGATGCCTCCAAGGCCGAGCGCATGATGGGCTGGAAGGCCCAGTACGACATCGCGGACATGTGCCGCGATAGCTGGAACTGGCAGAGCCACAACCCCAACGGCTTCGCCGACGCCGAGTAGCAAAAACCTACATACCGCTCTTGCCCCGATCTCACGTTGTGAGGTCGGGGCTTTTTCATGGCATGTAACCATTCGCCGAAAATCGACCAACTTTTTTATCTTGCCTGTACATGTTTAAACAACATGTTTTACAATAGGCGTATCGAATCAGAACATCGGAGGCGGACTGCACACCCATCGGCAGGCCGACCCCACAACAAGAAGGTTGGTGAGCGCATTCATGGAGCGTGCAAGCGGCGTCCTCATGCCCGTCTCATCTCTGCCCGGACCATACGGAATCGGCGGCTTTGGCTGGAATGCCTACGACTTCGTCGATTTTCTCGCCTCGTGCAAACAACATTACTGGCAGATTCTGCCCCTTACGACGACCAGCTATGGCGATTCGCCCTATCAGTCGTTCTCGGCCCGCGCAGGCAACTCCAACTTTATCGACTTTGCCGAGCTTATCGAGGCAGGGTATCTGGAGCAGCGCGATATCGATGGCGTGTATCTGGGATCCGACCCCAGCAATGTCGACTACGGTGCCATCTTTGGTGGCCGCCGTCAGATTCTCGACCGCGCCGCCGAGCGCTTTGCTGCCGACAAGCCGGCCGATTTCGATGACTTTATCCAGGCCAACGAGGACTGGCTCATCCCCTACTGTGAGTTCATGACCGTCAAAGAGGAGTGCGGTCTCAAGGCGTTTTGGGAGTGGCCCGCGGAGCTCCGCACCCGCGGCGAGGCTTCCGCCAAGGTCTGCGCCGACCATCCGGCGCGTATGCTCTACCACCAGATGACGCAGTACTTCTTCGATCGCCAGTGGAGCCGCCTCAAGGCCTATGCCAACGAGCGCGACATTCTCATCATCGGCGACCTGCCCATCTATGTCTCGCGTGACTCCGTCGAGATGTGGGCGACGCCTGAGCTCTTTAAGATCGACACCGCCGGCAATCCCGTGAGCGTCGCCGGCACGCCGCCCGACCAGTTCTCGGCCACCGGCCAGTACTGGGGCAACCCCATCTACGACTGGGACGCCATGGAGTCCGACGGCTTCTCCTGGTGGGAGGGCCGCATTCGCGCCGCCCTCGACATGTACGACGTCATCCGCCTGGATCACTTCCGCGGCTTCGAGGCCTATTGGGAGGTGCCGTTCTCCTCGCCCGATTCGTCCTACGGTTCGTGGACGCAGGGTCCCGGCCTCAAGTTCTTCAAGACGCTCGAGGAAAAGCTCGGCACGCTGCCCATCATCGCCGAGGACCTGGGCTTCCTCACCCCCGGCGTCATCGACATGCGCGACAACTCGGGCTTCCCCGGCATGAAGATCCTGCAGTTTGCCTTTGAGGGCACCAACTCGTACTACCTGCCGCATAACTACATCGCCAACACCGTCGCCTATGTGGGCACCCACGATAACGAGACGGCGCGCGGTTGGTTTGAGGGAACGGCCACCCCGCGTCAGCGCGAGCAGGCAGCCCTGTACACCCATCAGCAGGCCGGCGAACCCATGGCAGATGCACTCAATCGCACCATCGCCGCCAGCGTGAGCGACACGTGCATCTACACCATGCAGGACCTGCTCAACTTGGGCAACGAGGCGCGCATCAACACCCCTGCCACGTTGGGCGGCAACTGGACCTGGCGCATGCTCGACGGCGCCATCACCCGCGAGCTCGAGCACAAACTCACCGACTGGACCGAGACCTACTTCCGCATCCCGTCGGAAGCCGAAATCGAGCTTCCTCAATAGGAGCTACCGCGCCCGACCCCTCCCCACCGTGCGGACGCGCTTGCTTTTTCCCGCGCGAGGCCACCCCAATCCCCTCGCGCGGGCTTCTTATGAATTGCAGACATGAAACAACCCATCACAGGAGAAAACATGCCCCAAATTAACCTCATGGAACTCGCCGAGCAGTCTTTTGGCACCTCGCTCGAGCAGCTCGACGACCGTCGCATTTACAAGCTGCTGGTCAAACTCGTGCAGGAGCGCTCCGCCGCCTGCCCGCTCAACAACGGCAAGAAAAAGCTCTATTACATTTCCGCCGAATTTTTGATCGGCAAGCTGCTCATCAACAACATGATCGACCTCGGCATCTACGATGAGGTTAAGGACCAGCTCACCGCCGCAGGCCACGACCTCAACAAGATCGAGGAGTTCGAGGTCGAGCCGTCGCTCGGCAACGGCGGCCTGGGCCGCCTGGCCGCATGCTTCCTGGATTCCATCGCCACGCTGGGCTTGACCGGCGATGGCGTGGGCCTCAACTATCACTACGGCCTGTTCCGTCAGCGCTTTGTCGACAACCAGCAGAAGGCCGTCCCCGACGAGTGGCTCGGTGAGCAGGACATCCTAGTCGACGACGGCCGCTCCTACACCGTCGAGTTCGGCGATTTTGCCGTTACCTCCAAGCTCGTCAACATCGACGTGCCCGGTTACGGCCAGCCCACCAAGAACCGTCTGCGCCTGTTCGACCTGGCGAGCGTCGACGACGGCCTGGTCCCCGGCAGCTCCATCGACTTCGACAAGACCGAGATCGCCAAGAACCTCACCTTGTTCCTCTACCCCGACGATTCCGACGAGCAGGGCCGCCTGCTTCGCATCTATCAGGAGTACTTCATGGTGAGCAACGCCGCCCAGCTCCTGATCGACGAGGCCGTCGAGCGCGGCAGCAACCTGCACGATCTGGCCGACTACGCCGTGGTCCAAATTAACGACACGCACCCCACCATGGTCATCCCCGAGCTCATTCGCTTGCTCACCACCGAGCATGGCATCGAGTTTGACGAGGCCGTGACCATCGTACGCTCCATGGTCGCCTACACTAACCACACGATCCTTGCCGAGGCGCTCGAGAAGTGGCCGCTCGCCAGCCTGCAGAAGGTCTCCCCTGCCATCGCCGACATTATCGTCAAGCTCGATGAGATCGCGAAAGCCGAGCACGATGACCCGCGCGTCGCCATCATCGACGAGCACGACACCGTCCACATGGCCCACATGGACATCCACTTTGGCTTCTCCATCAACGGCGTAGCCGCCCTCCACACCAAGATCCTGGAGGACACCGAGCTTCATCCGTTCTACGAGATCTATCCCGAGAAGTTCTCCAACAAGACCAACGGCATCACCTTCCGCCGCTGGATCCATGGAGCCAACCCCGCGCTCGCCAGCCTGCTCGACGATGTAATCGGCACCGACTGGCGCAGCACCGGCGATCTGAACAAACTCGCCAAGTTCGCCGACGACAAGGACGTTCTTGAGCGCCTGGCCGCCACCAAGGTCGAGGCCAAGGCCATCATGCGCCAGTTCATGGCGCTCGAGCAGGGCGTGACCATTCCCTCCAACGCCATCATCGACGTCCAGGTCAAGCGCATCCACGAGTACAAGCGTCAGCAGATGCTCGCGCTCTACATCATCTGGAAGTACTTCGATATCAAGAACGGCAACAGGCCTAAGCACCCTGTCACCATCATCTTTGGCGGCAAGGCGGCGCCTGCCTACACTATCGCGCAGGACATCATCCATCTGATCCTGACGCTGTCGCAGTGGATTGCAAACGACCCCGACGTGGCTCCCTACCTGCAGGTTGTCATGATCGAGAACTACAACGTCACCGCCGCCGAGCGCGTGATCCCCGCCGCTGACATCTCCGAGCAGATCAGCCTGGCCTCCAAGGAGGCGAGCGGCACCTCCAACATGAAGTTCATGCTCAACGGCGCCCTAACCCTGTGCACGCTCGACGGTGCCAACGTGGAGATTGCCGAGCTCGTGGGCGACGAGAACATCTATACCTTTGGTGCCTCGTCCAAACAGGTCGAGCAGCTCTACGCCGACGGCACCTACAACGCCGGTGCGCTCTACCGCAAGCCCGGCATTAAACTGCTGGTGGACTTCATCACCAACCCAGCCTTTATGGCAACCGGCAACGCCGAGCGCCTGCAGCGCCTGCACGACGACATTAAGGGCAAGGACTGGTTTATGGCCCTGCTCGACATTGAGGAGTACATCCAGACCAAGGAGCGCGTGCTGGCCGACTACGAGGACCAGGACGCCTGGATGCGCAAGGCGCTCATCAATATCGCCAACGCCGGCACCTTCTCGTCCGACCGTACGATCTCCCAGTACAACGACGAGATCTGGCACCTGAGCTAATTCGGTTTCATCGCCCATCCTCTTGAAAACGGAGCCACGGCAACGCGGCTCCGTTTTTTGTGCCCGCACGTTACCCTGTGATCCGACTCGGCCAAACAATCTCGATCCATAACAACTACTCAACCAAAACGATCCCAGCTGTTACAGATTGAGACATACCGGCCCCTCCCCTTGGGTTTATCTCAATCTGTAACATCTAGCAGGTGAAATTCGCCTTTGGTGTTATAGATTTAGATGAAATGGTTAGCTCAGCGGAACCGCCTCGATCTGTAACATCTAACGTCCGAAATCGGCCCTATCCGTTACAGATCGAGACAAACGACCGGTCAGACAGTCCCAACACAAAGAAAGGCTCCCCTCTCGCCCAGTGGACGGGAGGGGAGCCTTATATGTGACCGCGGCAAAAGGATGGCAAAGCCGCAGTCGCCCAAAGGGAGGGCCTGGATGCACCGGGCCTAGATAAGGTTCTTGCCAGACACCTTATCGAAGAGATGAGTCGCGTTCTTCTCGAACTTGAACCAGATGGGGTCGCCAGCCTTGAGCGCGCCCTTGGCCTCGAGGTCGACGACGGGGATAATCAGGACAAACTGGCCGTCGGGAGCGGTCACGTGGACATGCTCGGTCGAGCCCATGAGCTCGGTCACCTCGACGGTGCCCTGGAGCGCACCCTCCTCGCCCTTGTCGGCAAGCAGAATCTGCTCGGGACGCACGCCGGCCGTGATCTCCTTCACGTCGCCGCCGTCCCAGTTGAGAGCAAGCTGAGCGCAGGTCTCGGGGGCGAGCGCCACGTTCATATCCTCGGTCTTGACGGTAAAGCCGTTGCCCGAGCGCACCAGCTGGGCATCGAAGAAGTTCATCTGCGGCACGCCGATAAAGCCGGCGACGAAGATGTTCGCGGGATGGTTGAAGACCTCCTGCGGGGTGGCGATCTGCTGGACGACGCCATCCTTCATGACCACGATACGGTCACCGAGGGTCATAGCCTCGGTCTGGTCGTGAGTAACATAAATGAACGTGCCCTTGATCTCATGACGTAGCTTAATGAGCTCGGCGCGCATCTGGTTACGAAGCTTAGCATCCAGGTTGGACAGGGGCTCGTCCATCAGAAAGACCTTGGGGTCACGTACGATGGCGCGGCCGATGGCGACACGCTGACGCTGGCCGCCGGAGAGTGCCTTGGGCTTACGGTCAAGATACTCGGTAATACCCAGGATCTCGGCAGCGGAGCGAACCTTGCGGTCGATCTCGTCCTTGGGGACCTTCTTGAGCTCGAGCGTAAACGCCATGTTCTCGTACACCGTCATATTGGGGTACAGAGCATAGCTCTGGAACACCATGGCGATGTCGCGGTCCTTGGGAGCGACGTCGTTGACGCGCTTGCCGTCGATGAGCACGTCGCCCGAGGTGATATCCTCCAGGCCGGCGACCATGCGCATCGTCGTGGACTTACCGCAGCCAGAAGGGCCAACGAGGACGATGAACTCCTGGTCGTGAACGGTGAGGTTGAAGTCCTCTACAGCGAGCACACCGTCCTCGGTAACCTTGAGGTTGTGCTTCTTCTCCTCGGTTTTCTTCTTTTTGCCAAAGAAGCCCTTCTTTTTTGACTCGTTGTTGGGATACACCTTCTGAACATGTTTGAGAACGATCTCGGCCATGTCTTTACCTTTCGATACGCGGCGCCGCGCTGAGAGGCGCCGCCAAAACTTGCAAAACAGTTACGGCATCAGCCCTTGACGGCACCTGCCACAACGCCGTCAATGATGTACTTCTGGCAGAAGATGTACATGATGACGATGGGGATGACGACCATCATGATGCATGCCATCATGGGGCCGAGCTCGACGTGGCCATAGCCGCCACGGAAGTACTGGATCAAGATAGGAATGGTCTTGTACTTGGTGGAGTCGAGCGTAAGGTAGGGCAGCAGATAGTCGTTCCAGACCCACATGGTCTCAAGGATGCCGACCGAAAGATAGGTGGGCTTCATAATGGGAAGGACGATCTTAAAGAACACCTGGACCGGGTTGCAGCCGTCGATCATGGCCGCTTCCTCAATCTCGAGCGGGATGTTCTTGACGAAGCCGGCGAACATAAAGACCGCGAGGCCCGCGCCAAAACCAAGGTAGATGAAGCAGATGTTAAACGGCGTGTTAAAGCCGATGCGGTCCGCGAGGTTGGACAGCGTGAACATGAGCATCTGGAACGGTACGACCATCGAGAAGACGAACAGGTAATAGAAGAAGTTCGAGATCTTGCTGTTGACGCGCACCACGTACCAAGCGCACATGGAGCAGCACACCAGAATCAGCACGACCGACGTGACCGTGATGATAAGCGAGTACATAAACGCCGAGGCAAAGCCCTGCTCGTTCAGAGCGTGCACGTAGTTTGCGAGGCCGTTGAACGTCTCGGGCGTGAGCAGATCGAACGCCGTGGTGGTGCTGATTGCGGTCGCTTTCTTAAAGGAATTGAGCGCAATCATGAACACGGGGTAGATCCATGCGAGCGACAGAATCGTAAAGAAGATCGAGAGCGCGCGGTTGATAGCCTTATCGCGTTTCATTACTGCTGCACCTCCTTGGACCTCGTGGCCTTAAGCTGGATCATAGAAATAGCGACAACCAGGATGCAGAAGATAACTGCCTTGGCCTGACCGATGCCCTGCCATGCGATGCCAGCACGCGAATAGAACGTGTTGTAGATGTTCAGGGCGAGCATCTCGGTGGAGTGCGCCGGGGCGCCACCGGTAAGGGCGAGGTTCTGGTCGAACAGCTTAAAGCCGTTGGTGATGGACAGGAACAGGCAGATGGTGATAGTCGGCATCAGGTTGGGGATCTTAACCTTCCAAAACGTCTGCCATGCCGTAGCGCCATCGACCTTGGCGGCCTCGATGTAGTCAGACGGGATGGACTGCAGACCGGCGATGTAGATGATCATCATGTAGCCGACCTGCTGCCACAGGGTCAGGATGATAAGGCCCCAGAAGCCAGCGGCGGAGTTGAGGGCGATGAGCTGGGCGCCCACGTTGGAGAGCAGGCAGTTGATCAGAATCTGCCAAATGTAGCCCAGCACGATGCCGCCGATCAGGTTAGGCATAAAGAAGATCGTACGGAAGATGTTGGTGCCCTTGAGCGCCTTGCGGGTGAGCGCCTGCGCGATGGCCAGCGCGATCACGTTGATGAGCACCGTCGACAGGAAGGCAAACGCCACCGTAAAGAAGAACGACGTGGAGAACTGCGGATCGGACAGCGCGCGCACGTAGTTCTCGATACCGACAAAGTGCGCGTTATTGATGGTAATAAACTGGCAGAACGAGAGATAGAAACCCTGGATAAAGGGAATCACGAACCCGATCATAAACGCCAGGCACGTGGGCAGCATAAAGAGCGGCCACCAGCGCTTGAGTGCTTTGCCCATAGAAGGGTCCTTTCATATATGCAGGGGGCGGGCAAACCTACGTCTGCCCGCCCCCTGTCGCTAATCAGATAGCTTGGGCAGCAACTGCTTACTCGGAAGCAGCCTTCTCGGCCTTCCAGCCATCGACGAAGGCGTTCTTGACGCCGTCCCACTTGGTGTTGTCGGCAGCATAAGCGATGAGAGCCTGCTTGAGGTTCTTCTTCCACTCCTCAGAGGGGATGTAAACGAAGTCCCAAGCGACGGTCTTCTTGCCGTCCTTGGCCATAGCAACGGCCTGCTGCGAGAAGACGTTGGTGGTCTCCTTAGCGCTCTTGAACGGGGCGGTCAGACCCATCTTGTCAGCGATGATGCTGGTGGCGGTGTCAGAAGTGACGCACCAATACATGAAGTCCTCGGTGGCCTTCTGGGCATCCTCGGAAGCCTGGGAGCTGACGCACCAGTAGTTCTCGCCGCCGGAGCACAGGCCCTGGTTCTCCTCGCCATCGACGCCGATGTAGATCGGCAGCATGCCGAGCTGGTCGTCGGTCATACCGGCCTTGGTGAGGTCGGCGTAGGCCCAAGAGCCGTTCTGGTAGAAGACGGCCTTGCCGGTTGCGAACTCGTTGGTGGCGTCGTCACCGGTCTTGGAGGCGAGCTGCGAAGGATCGCAGGTGGAGTCGGTGATATACAGGTCGAAGATCTGCTTAAAGTTGTCGAGATACTCGCCCTTGATCTCGTCGTCCTCCTGATTGTGCTCCTTCTCGAACTCGTAGTAGAGCGGGAGGTTGGCGAGGTGCGTGGTGTAGCGCCAGCTGGAGGAGTCATCCATACCGGCGGAAGTGAAGGCACCGTCAACGCCGAGCTCGTCCTTGCGGGCCTGGATGTCATCGGCGCAAGCCTTCAGCTTGTCGAAGGAGTTGATGTCCTCGGCCTTGTAGCCGGCCTTCTCGAGGAGCTCCTTGTTGTAAATGATGCCGTAGCTCTCCTGAACCCAGTCGATACCCAGATCCTTGCCGTCGGACTGCAGCGCCAGGGAGTCGTCGATGAGCTCGCCGCGGAGCTTGGTGTCGGAAAGATCGGCGCAGTAGTCCTTCCAGTTCTTAAGGCCGGTGGGGCCGTTGACCTGGAACAGCGTCGGAGCGGAGCTCTTGGACATCTCGGACTTGAGCTTCTCCTCGTAGGTGTTGGAGGCGGCGGTCACGATCTTGACCTCGACGCCCTTCTCCTTCTTGTACGCCTTGGCGATCTCCTTCCACTCCTTGTCGACCTCGGGCTTGAACTGGAGGAAGTAGACCTCGGCAGCGTCACCAGAAGCAGAGGAGCCGGAGCCGGCAGAACCACCGCAGCCCACGAGACCCAGACCAAGAACCGCAGCCGCGGAACCAGCAAAGCCCAGGAACTGCCTTCTGCTCATTTCGTTCTTCATTACAATCCACCCTTTCACACCGTGGCGGCACCCTTTGCCGCCGCCTTCGGAGATTGGCTCGGGGACTTTGCCCCTTTTGCTGATTTGTACAATACGCTATTTGGCTAGTTGTTTGAACAAGTATTACTAGAGCGGTAGAAAAACTTCGGTGAACGGTAATTTCGACTTGATACTTGACAAGTTTTGTATAAACAATTATTTGTTATCGAATGCAGAGAAAACGCCCGATCAAGCCGATGCATCGTCGGTTTGACCGGGCGTTTTCGCTTTGAGGGCATGAGTCTCGTCAGGCTGCGAGCTAGCCGGCTATCGCTTGGAATTGACGCGGTAATGGAAGATCTCGGGGTGTGTGCGGGCATGCGTGACCTCGAACAAGATGCCGTCCGAGGTGTACGACTGGCTCTCCATAACGGCGACGCAGTTGTACTTGCCAAGGTCCAGATAGCTGCAGTCCTCATCGTTGGCGAGCTCGACACTCACCGTACGACGGCTCGCCATCACTTTGACGCCGCGCTTGTGCTCCAGATAGCCGTAGATAGAATCCGCCGCGATCTCGGGGGTCAGGCCCTTGGCGACCGACGCCAAAAAGTAGCCATGGTCCACTTGGCGCGCGCTGCCGTTGAGGCTTCGGACACGCACTACGCGAATCAGCTCCTCGCCCACCTTAAAGCCCAGGCGGCGAGAGAGTTGCTCAGTGCAAATCAAATGTTCAAAAGACTTGACCTCGGTCGATGCGACGGCATTGTTGCGTTTTGCGAACTCGCCAAACGACTCAACCTCTTCGAGTGCGCCCAGCATGTCGGTTTCGCCCTTAAGCCAAATAACGCGCACGCCCTTACCGTGTATAGGCTGCACAAACATCTGGTCGGCCAGCATGCTCAAGGCGCGTCGAACGGTATTGCGCGTGCAGCCAAACTCCGCGGTCAGCTCGGCTTCGGTTGGCAGCATCTCCTGAAACGCATAGGTCCCGTTAATGATGCGCGAACGGATCTCGCGGTAGATTCCTTCGTAAATCGCTTTTGGCATGATTTCACCTCTAATGAATATGTATGGCTAGGCACGATAGCATTTCTTAAAGTTGTTTAAACCGATTATCGGTAAAGCACGGATTATTTACCGTCGACGGTTCCCCCGAAACCCAAATCGGACCGAATCAAAACCGTCAATGCGGCAAGCAGCCAGTCCTCTACAATGAGTTCATTGTTTAAACGTTCTTGCTCGCACAGCATGTTGCATCCGGAAGGCATATTATGCTGCAGAAAATCCAACGTTTTGGCGGAGCCATGTTCGCGCCCGCCATGCTGTTTTCTATATCAGGCCTCATGGTCGGCATCTCCGCCCTCGCCACGACCGTAGACATCGTCGGCGATCTCGCCGTATACGGAACCCCTTGGTACGTTTTCTGGACCATCATCCAGCGCGGCTCGTGGACGGTCTTTAAACGTCTCCCGCTCCTTTTTGCCGTAGCGCTGCCTATCGGTCTTGCCCAAAAGCAACCGGCACGCTGCTGCCTCGAGGCGCTCGTAGCCTATTTTGCCTACTGTTTCTTTTTGAGCGAGATCATTAAGCTGAGCGGCGACAACCTTGGACTTAAGTACCCGTCGTCTTTAACCCCCGCCAGCGGCATCACCGTCATCGACGGCATCAAGACGCTCGACACCGGCATTATCGGCCCGCTGGCGGTGTCGGCAACCGTCGTCGCCATCCATGACCGCTTCTACGATGCCAAGGTTCCCGATTGGCTCGGCACCTTCTCGGGTTCCTCGCTGGTCTACCTCATCAGCTTTTTTGCCGTGTTTGCCCTTGCCGCCATCTCGGCCGCCATCGTGCCCTTCGCATACGCTGTGACCGAAACGCTGCGCCACGCACTTGCGGGCGTCGGCCCCTTCGGCGTGGGCATCTTTGTGTTTTTGGAGCGAGCGCTCGAGCCCATGGGGCTGCACCATCTGCTCTATATGCCCATCTATTACGACAATCTGGTCATTCACGACGGTATTTACGCCACGTGGACCAACCTGCTCCCCATTCTCTCCCATAGCACGCGCCCTTTAAATGAACTTGCGCCCTGGGCGGGTTTTACCGCCACCGGCTGGGGCAAGCTCTTTGGCCTTCCCGCCATCGCGGCAGCATTCTATTTCACCGCCAAACCCGAACGCCGCGCCGGCCTTAAGGTCATCCTTTTGCCCGCCATCGTCGCCTCGGTGGTCTGCGGCGTCACCGAGCCGCTCGAGTTTCTCTTTATGTTCACCTATCCCGGACTCTTTTTGCTCTACGCCGTCCTGTCCTCCTGCCTTGCCATGACCATGAACTTCTTTGGCATCGTCGGCATCTTCTCGGGCGGTCTCATGGAAATGACGGCCTTCAACTTCATCCCACTCATGCGAATGCATGCCGGCTCCTACCTTTTGGCGCTCGGTATCGGTCTTGCCTTTAGCCTCATCTTTTTTGTTAGTTTTCGAGCACTCATCTTGGTCTATGACCTTAAGACGCCGGGCCGCGAGGATCATGTCTCCAATCGCGCGGCAATCGATCGTTTAACGGGAAGCGGCTTTGCCAAAGAGCAATCTCCCAATGGCGAGGTCGGTATTCAATCCGATCAAGATCACGTCCTCGCCGAGCGGGTAATTCAGCTTTTAGGTGGCGTTGGCAATATCGTGGGCGCAACCAACTGCGCCACGCGCCTGCGCGTCGAGGTCGCAGACCCTTCCATCGTTGCAGATAATGCGTCGTTTGTCGCGGTGGGCGCCAAGGGCCTCATCATTACGGGCAAGACCGCCCAGGTGATTATTGGCATCTCCGTTCCCCGCGTTAAAGAGCATTTTGACCAGATCATGGGCCTCGAGCCGGGATTTGTGCCCACCACCTCGGCCTCCCCTGCCGCCAGCGCAGCCCATAAGCGCGGCGATATCTGCTTCTTCGATATCGACGGAACACTCGCCTGGCAAGACCCTCGAGTGGCACAAGAACTTCCCGAGAGCGAGCGAGACCTCTCCCCCTATCCCAATGAAGCGGTCTCGCAAGCCATCCGTGATTTTGTCGCCAAGGGCAATATGGCGTTTATCTGCACAGGGCGCACGCTGAGCTGCATCCATCCAAAGCTGCTCGAGCTGCCCTGGACCGGCATCGTCTGCCTCGCGGGTGGCTATGTCGAACTTGAGGGACACGTGATTCGCGATTTGGCGATGACGCCCGGTATGCTGCAGCGTCTTGCTCCCATTCTTGAGCAATCGGACGAAGTGATTCGTTTTGAGGGACTCAATGGCGTCGTTCGCATGGGTGCCGATGCGCCCGACGCCCCCGGATATGCCCGCACCGTGGGCGATGCAATTACGCAGCTGCAACATTACAGCGCCTACAAGATCTTAATGTCCACGTCGCTTGCCAACCGCATCGCTCAGGATCAAACGTTTGAGCCGCTGCTCTGCTTTAACGAGCTCGAGCTCGAAGTGACCGAGATTTCGCCTCGCGAATGTACCAAGCGCGAGGGTATCCAGTCCGTACTCGACGCTCTCGACCCCAACCATGGAACGGTGTATGGCATCGGTGATGCCAGCAATGACATCTCGCTGATGAACGCCGTCGACGTCGGCATCGCCATGGGCAATGCACCGGACTTCCTCAAGGAAAAGGCCGACTATGTCACCGACAGCATCGACCACGACGGCGTCGTCACCGCGCTCGAACACTTTGGGCTTATCTAGCCAAGCCCCTACTGCACTTGCGGCCGCATGGACCAATCGTCTTCAACCGCCGCGCTCGACGCCCTAATGTGGCAATATGTTGTCTGCATAATGCAACGATGCAACCTATCAAAGAATGCGAGAACCCGTGTCCAGTCCGTTTACCAGCTTTTTAGCCCAGCACTTTGACCAGATTAACGACTATCTGGCCACGTTCTTTGACGGACAGGCGACTTCCGCCGATATCGAGCGCTACCTGTACGCACCACTTTCGGCCTTTACGGCCAACGCCGGCAAACGCCACCGCCCGCTCATCTGCATGCTCGCCGCCACCGCGGTGGGCGGAAGCTTCGAAAGCGCCCGCAGCGCCGCGGCGGCCATCGAGCACTTTCAGTCGGGCGCACTCATCCACGACGACATCGCCGACAACGGGCAGATTCGTCGCGGCAAGCCCTGCATGCACCTTACCGAGGGTACCGGTCTTGCCATCAACTGCGGTGACCTGGCGCTCACCATGGTCACCAAGACGGTTCTCGACGACCCCACACTCAACGCAGACGTGAAGCTTCGCGTGCTCCACGAGCTTACCGAGATGATCGTCCGTACCATCGAGGGCCAGGCGCTCGACCTGGGCTGGGTCCGCGACGGGCGCTTTGACATTTCGGTCGACGATTATCTGGACATGGCGACGCACAAGACCGCGTACTACAGCGGAGCGACGCCGCTTGCCGCCGGAGCCATTATCGGCGGCGGCAGCGAAGAGCAGATTGAGGCACTGCGCGCCTTTGGGCTGCACACGGGCCTTGCCTTCCAGATTCAAGACGACCTGCTCAACTTGATCGGCACCAAAGAGGCCGCCAACAAGGACTTCCGCACCGACATCACCGAGGGTAAACGCACGCTCGTTGCCGTGCACGCCCTGTCTGATGAGCGCCATCACGACGAGGTCGAGGCAATCCTTTCCTCGGGCACCGAGGACCCCGCGCAGCTCGCGCGCGCCGTGGAGATCTTCCAGCAGACCGGCTCCATCGAATATGCTCACGCCTACGCGCTGGACCTGACCGCAAAAGCCAAGGCTGCCATCGAGAACGTTGAGCTTGACCCGCACGCACGCGAACTGTTCCTCTCCATGGCAGATTTCTTTGTGGAGCGCCTCAACTAGCGGGGGTCACAAAACCTGTGGGCAGCGCGTTTGGGTACAAGTTGCTACACTGTTGAGTGCATGTTTATGCATTGTCTCGCGTTGTCTATCCGACACGCGCTCAAAATAGTACGAATCGTACGCCGAAAGGGGTTCGTTCATGGAACCTATTACCACGGGCATGCAGGGAGCAGCCGTCGAGGATGTTCAGTCCCGCCTTCTGCAGCTCGGTTACACCATCGATGCCGACGAGGTCGCCGACAAGCGCTTTGGCACCACCACCGAGCAGGCCGTTGGCACGTTTAGGCTCGATAGCGGCCTTGCGGCCGGTTATGCTGTCGATATCCCCTGCTGGAGCGCCCTGGTCGACGCCTCGTATAAGCTGGGCGACCGCACCCTGTATCTTCGCATGCCCAATTTTCACGGCGCCGACGTCAAGGCCCTGCAGCGCGCTCTCAACGTTTTGGGCTTTGCCTGTGGCGAAGACGACGGCTACTTTGGTCCGCATACCGAGGCCGCCCTGCAGCAGTTCCAGGAAAATGTCGGCCTGTTTGCCGACGGCATGGCCTTCCAGGACACCTACGCCTACATCAACCGCCTGCACCATGTGTGGGAGGGCAAGCCCTCGGTCACCGAAGCCGAGTCCCGCATCGGTTTTGCTCGCGCCGCCAACGTGCTCGAGCGCTTCCAGATCGCCGTTATCGGTGAGGACCCCATCGCACGCAGCGTTGCTTCGCGCATGTGGAACATCGCCACGGCAACGACCGACAACAGCGGCATGATGCTCTGCGACTCCGAGGTCCCAACCGACGTTGACCTGGTGCTCGAGATCGCAAGCGACGAGCTGCCCGCCGACGCCGCGCCACGCGCCACGATTGCCCTCGCCGAGTGCCACAACCTGGCCCAGCGCATCCGCACCGCCAATGTCGCCGTGCAGCAGAAGCCGGCTCGCATTCGCATTGAGCTCACGGGCATGACGCGCTACAACGGCACCTTCACGGCCAGCGACGCGCAGACGCTCGCCGTACGCCTACTCGATGGCGTTTGCGATGCCCTCGCAGATTAGGTAAACTAGACGAGTTGCTTTTGGGCAACACCACACATTGGGACGTAGTTCAACGGTAGAACTCCGGTTTTTGGTGCCGGCTGTTGGGGGTTCGAATCCCTCCGTCCCAGCCATTAAAACTGAGCGCCCTAAGCCCATAACGGCCCAGGGCGCTTTCTTGTGGGCAAGCGGAGGAATTCGAGCCCGCAAGGGTGCGGAGCTGAGGAAACGCGAAGCGTTTTCCAGCGCAGCACGCAAGGAGCGAAGCGACGCAGCGGGGCGCGGCCGCCGACCAGGCGGACGCGGAATCCCTCCGTCCCACACCAGCCAAGAGCCCCTCACGTCAAGCAAATCGAGCCAACGCCGCCAAGCGGAGGGATTCGAACCCGCAAGGGAGCGAAGCGACGCAGCGGGGCGCGGCCGCCGCAGGCAGACGCGGTGCCGGCACTTGGGGGCGCTCCTAAGTGCCGGCATTATAGGAACGTCCCCAAGTGCCGGCTCGGGACTATTTTCGAGGACCCTCCGAAGGACTGTGGCCAAAAAACGGCAAATATGAGTACTGTTACCGTTGTAGCTACATTATTTTCGTTAATAAAAGAAGATCTTAATGAGATTTATTCGCATCAAGGTGGTGGCGCGCGCAGACGTGGTGTAAGAGCGTCCCGAGGTCCGTCGC
>NZ_QRZD01000030.1:0-24525 GCF_003464565.1 Collinsella sp. AF14-35 | reverse complement strand
GTTCGGATGAAGTTGCCAATCAAGGTCTGAATGTAGCTCTTTTCCTTGTCCGTGTTATTGGTCAGCGTGCCCGAGATCTTATAGGTAAACTGATTGGAAGTATCTTCAGCCTCGTCAGCAATGGTATACGGTTCTTGCGGTTCTTTTTGCTCCTCAGCCTGCTGTGTCGTCTCGGCAGGTTTTGCCGAATCGCTCGCAGACGAATCGGTTGAGTTGCCGCCCATAGAGCCCACGGCACCGACAATAACCAGCACCACGATGATGCCTAGGACAATCTTGCCGATCGGCTTTTTCCCTCTTTTGCCATTATTCATCCTTCCTACGATCCGGCTACCGTGCCGGCACACAGCACATCGTAGGAAGGATTGAACTTGAATTCATTAGCTGAGAGCTAAGGTTGCGGTAAACGGCCAATGCAGTTATCCAAACGCCGAGCAAACGCACTTTGCGCGACCGTCTGCCAGCAGTGATCAACCCACCGTGACGGATTCCCCGGTAAAAGCACTGATCATCAACAGGACAAAGAAAACAAGGTAGCTGACACTCAGCAGGTACGCAATGATCAGAAAGACGACCCAGCCGACATTGGTTTTACCGTCGGCACGGCGTCGTTCGCGATTGCGGCAGAGCCAAATCGTCACGCCGATGGCAGTGATAAACAGTACGAGTGCCGCCGCAGCCAGCCCAGCAAGCGCAAACATCACGCCAATGCTCACAGCAATAACCGGGAGCAGCAGCAAGCCGCACCCACACCCACCAGGACTATACACGGCAGACTGTCGGCGTCGCTCCATCGTCACTCCAAGCCAAGCAATCGTTTGTAGACATCGAGGCCCTTGAGTAGGATTTCCTCGTCAAAGAGCATGCTATCGGTATGCAGGGCGCTTGTTGCATAGGCGGGGCAGCCATCCGAATCACTCGGGTTGTCTTGGCCCTCTGGCACGCCCGTGCCCAGCAAGAAGAACACGCCCGGCAGATGCCGCTGATAGAACGCGAAATCCTCGGCGATTAGCAGCGGCTCGTCCACGAGCTGCAATTCGGGCAGAGCGGGCGCGATTCGGGCAAACAGCTCGGGGTCGTTGTCGACCGGCGGATAGCCCTCGGCAAAGTCGAGATCGTACGTGCAGCCCGTTGCAGCGCATGCCTCATCAAGCACGCGGCACACACCCTCGCGTGCACGGTCGAACATGTCGTCCGTAAACACACGCAGGCTTCCGGCCACATGGGCCTCCCCCGCCACCGCGTTGCAAACCGTACCGGCCTGCAGCAGACCAAACTTACCGATACAGGGCTCGTCGGCGCCCAACTCGTCCATCAGCTCGCGCTCAGCAACCAAAAACTTCGCTGCCGCCAATGCGGCATCGTGCGACTCCTCGACCGGTTCGCCATAGGTCTTGGCGATATGGATGCTCATCCCGTGAATGTGCACATGCGTCTCGCTCGAACGCGCCAGCAGCGGACCAGAACAACTCGCCAGCGTGCCGGCAGACAGATCGGGCCACACATGGAAGCCAAAAATGCGGTCGGCCCCATAGCGCTCGAACACACCACTCTCGCATACCGTCTTGGCACCACCGGTCGTTTCCTCGGCCGGCTGGAACACAAAAAGCACGTTGCGTTTAAGTAAACCCGGCTGCTCGCGAATCGTGCGGTCGACATACGTCGCGGCGGCGAGCGCCATGGCCATGTGTCCGTCGTGCCCGCAAGCGTGCATCTTGCCGGGATGAGACGAGGCGAAGGCTGCACCCGTCGCCTCGGCAATGGGCAGCGCATCCATATCCGCACGAATCGCCGTGGCATGCGTGGCACCAACGCCAGCGTCAAAGAAAGCGCAGACGCAGCTGGGGCACGGATGGGTCACCTCGCAGGCAAGCGACGCCAACACGCCCTCGATATAGGCAATAGTCTGCGGAAGATCGAAGTCGAGCTCCGGGATCCTGTGCAAGTCGCGCCGATAGCGACGGAGTTCTTGGAGCTCGGTCATAGAGGTTCCTTTCATTGGTGTGCGCCGGTTGCTATCTATTGTGCCGCAAGATTGCCATACCCTTATTTCCAGCATATCCCTGCATTTTTTAAACGTTATATACGAATACTCTTGTTTGGTAAAGTGCAACGTGGTAGGGTCGTTACCACTTGATAGAGGCGCGGGCACGAAGAACCGCGGGCGAGCCGGCAGGCTTTGACCCCGTGGGGAGGCGAAACCCGCCGAACTGGGTTTTTCGGGCACGAACAACCTGGTGGGCCTGTGGGAAACACCCACAGGACTGTCTGCAGCAATGCGGGAGCGCTATCCGGACATTGGGTCCACGCTATGCGGATTCGATGCGCAGGTAGCGCCGTCTGGATAGCGAGGTTTACGGGACATGTCACTGACTCCCAACGAGGCATATGCGGCAAAGCAGCCGTTTGTGGACAAGGAGACGCTCGAGCATATCGTCGAGCAGTTCCCCACGCCGTTTCATCTATATGACGAGGCGGGCATCCGCCGCAACATGCAAGAAGTGCGCGACGCCTTTGCCTGGAACCCGGGCTTTAAGGAATACTTTGCCGTCAAGGCCAACCCCAACCCAGCGCTCATCTCCATTCTCAACGAATACGGCTGCGGCTGCGATTGCTCGAGCTATACCGAGCTCATGATCGCCCGCTCGCTGGGCATCACGGGACACGACATCATGTTCTCGTCCAACGACACGCCGGCAGCGGACTTTGAGCTCGCCGACAAGCTGGGCGCCATCGTCAACTTTGATGACATCAGCCACATTGAGTTCTTTGAGCGCGTTGCAGGCCCCATCCCCAAGACGGTCAGCTGCCGCTTTAATCCGGGCGGCTTGTTCCAGCTCTCCAACGGCATCATGGATAACCCCGGCGACTCCAAATACGGCATGACCACAGAGCAACTCTTCGAGGCCTTCCGCATGCTCAAGGCCAAGGGCGCCGAAAACTTTGGCATCCACGCATTCCTTGCCAGCAACACCGTCACCAACGACTACTACCCCAAGCTCGCGCGCATCCTCTTTAAGCTTGCCGTGCGCCTGGAGCGCGAGACCGGCGCACATGTCGCCTTCATCAATCTGTCCGGCGGCGTCGGTATCCCCTATCTGCCCGAGCAGCAGGCCAACGACATTCACGCCATCGGCGAAGGCGTACACGCGGCATACGACGAGATCCTGGTTCCTGCCGGCATGGGCGATGTGGCCATCTGCACCGAGATGGGCCGCTTTATGATGGGGCCCTACGGCTGCCTGGTCACCAAGGCCATCCACGAAAAGCAGATCTACAAGGACTATATCGGTGTCGACGCAAGCGCCGTCGACCTGATCCGCCCTGCCATGTATGGTGCCTACCACCACATCACGGTGATGGGCCAGCCGGGTGGCGCCGACAAGACCACAGCGCCCGTTACGGACACCTACGACATCACGGGTAATCTGTGCGAGAACAACGACAAGTTCGCCATCGATCGCGAGCTGCCGCATATCGACATGGGCGATGTGCTCGTGATCCACGATACCGGCGCGCACGGCTACTCCATGGGCTACAACTACAACGGACGCCTGCGCTCCGCCGAGGTATTGCTGCGCCCCGACGGATCGGCCGACCTCATCCGCCGCGCCGAGCGCCCGGGCGACTACTTTGCCACACTCGACGTGCTGCCGTGCGGCCGCGAGCTACTAGCCAAGTCGCGCGCCGAGAGTGCCCGTCGCCGCGCCCGGGACGAACGCCTGGCCGTCGCCGCTCAATGGAACAAGCGCATCCAGATCGCGGAAGCGAAGGAGAAGAACATGGATATCCGCAATCTCGAGGGCTCAATCGTCGCCCTTGTCACGCCGTTTAAAAAGGACGGCAGTGTCGACTTTGACGCGCTTGAGCGCCTTATCGATTTCCACCTGCAAAATGGCACTGACGCCATCCTCACCCTGGGCACCACCGGAGAGAGCGCCACGATGACCGATGACGAAGACAACTCCGTCGTCGCCGCCGTTGTCAAGCATGTTGCAGGACGCGTCCCCGTCATCGCCGGCTCGGGCTCCAACTCCACGCAAACCATGCTCACCAAGTCGCTCACTTACCAAGGCCTGGGCGCCGACGGCCTGCTGCTCATTACCCCCTACTACAACAAGTCTAACGAAGAGGGCATCTACCAGCACTTTAAGACCGTCGCCGATGCCGTGGACATCCCCTGCATCCTGTACAACATCCCCGGCCGCTGTGGCTGCGGTATCAGCGAGCGCAACGTAGAGCGCTTGGCCGCGCACCCCAACATCATCGGCATCAAGGAGGCCTCGGGCAACGTCGCCTACGCGGCCAAGATCGCCCACCTGCTGTCCGATGACTTCCGCATGTACTCGGGCGAGGATGCACTCACCGTGCCGCTCATGAGCCTAGGCGCTTCGGGTACCATCAGCGTGTGGGCCGACGTACAGCCGCAGCTCGTGCACGACATGTGCCGCGCTTATCTGGACGGCGACGTAGCGCGCGCCCGCGATATCCAGATTGCCGCACAACCGCTCATCAACGCCCTCTTTAGCGAGGTCAACCCCATCCCCGTTAAGGAAGCGCTCGCCCAGATGGGCATGATCGAGGCAAACTACCGCATGCCGCTGTGCCCCATGGCAGACGACACGCAAGCCGCACTTACCGATGCTCTGAAGGGAGCTGGTCTGCTTGATTAAGACCGTCATTATGGGAACGGGCCGCATGGGCTCGCTCATCCGCACTACCGCCGAGGGTATTGTCGATACCGCCGGACAGCCCGTTTTCGACATTGTGGCCCAGATTGGCTTCGATTTGAGCGAGCTCGAGAACGCACCGGCTGCCGATGTGATTATCGACTTCTCAAACGTCGTGACCTTTGACGCCGTCGTCGCCTATGTCGAGCGCACGGGCGCGGCGTTGGTCTCGGGCACCACAGGCTACACTCCCGAGCAGATGGACCGCCTGCGTGAGCTGGGCCAGAACGCCCGCGTCATGCACTCCGGCAATTACTCCATCGGCATCGCAGCCCTGCGTCATCTAGTGGCCCAGGCCACGCGTGAGCTGCCCGGCTTTGACTGCGAGATTGTCGAGACTCACCACAACCAAAAGGTCGACGCCCCCAGCGGCACCGCAAAGCTGCTGCTCGACGCCGTAGTCGAGGCCGAGCCCGAGGCAGGCTACCACCCCGTCTATGGCCGCGAGGGCATGTGCGGCGCGCGTGACCCCAAGGAGATCGGCATGCACTCGCTGCGCGGCGGCACCGTCGCCGGCGTGCACGAGGTGAGTTTCTTTGGCCAGGACGAGGAGGTCACGCTCACCCACCGCGCCACGAGCCGTCAGATCTTCGTCAACGGTGCCTTGGCAGCCGCGCAGAAGCTCATCACCCGCGAACCCGGCTTCTACACCTTCGACCAGGTCATGTTCGCCTAACTAGTTATCAACCATACCCCCTCAAAGGAGAGACAGCATATGAGCAACGCAGCCGAGATGGACGCACAGGAGATTATCAACTACATCGCCACCGCGCCCAAAAAGACGCCCGTCAAGCTGTACGTGCGCGAGAAGCCCAGCATGAAGGTTGCCTGGGGCGACGCGCATGTCTACGGCGGGCGGCGCGGCAAGACCGTCTTTGGCGACTGGGATGAGCTCAGGGCAATCCTCGACGCCAACGCCGACTCTATCGACTACTACGACGTAGAGAACGACTGCCGCAACTCCGCCGTGCCCATGCTCGACCTTAAGGGCATCAACGCCCGCATCGAGCCGGGCGCGATCATCCGCGACCGCGTCGAGATCGGCGACCGTGCCGTCATCATGATGGGTGCCATCATCAACATCGGCTCCGTTATCGGCGAGGGTTCCATGATCGATATGGGCGCCGTGCTGGGCGGCCGCGCCACCGTGGGCAAGAACTGCCATATCGGCGCCGGCACCGTGCTGGCAGGCGTTGTGGAGCCCGCCAGCGCCACGCCCGTCATCATCGAGGACGATGTCATGATCGGCGCAAACGCCGTGGTCCTGGAAGGCGTGCGCGTGGGCAAGGGCGCTGTTGTCGCCGCCGGCGCCGTGTGCGTCGAGGACGTCCCCGCCGGCGCCGTCGTGGCCGGTGTCCCCGCCCGCGTCATCAAGATGCGCGACGAGAAGACCGACAGCAAGACCGGCCTCGAGGAAGGTCTGCGCCAGCTGTAGGGTTACGCGGGTTTACCAACCCGCGTAACGGCTCGACGCTGCACCTTTGGTTCCGTCGTTCTAACGAACGACGGACCGGTCGACGCTACAAACGCCCCTAAGCGGCAATCTGACGTTCAATCGTCGGTCGCGTACCAAAGTACGCTTCCCTCCTCTTTCACGTCACCTTGCTCGCCTAGGGGCGTTTTCGCTGACGTGAGCTCAACCTGCGGCGCAATGTCAGCAACCAAGCCGAAAACAAAAAAGGCCGAAGTCCCAAAAGGCTTCGGCCTTTGTTTTTTTGCAGCGTCCAGGCGCAGTTTATCGATTCTCGATGCTGCCGATGTTTTTGAGCTCGATGGAGATGAGGCCGTTGGGCTCGTTGACGAACTCGATGTACTCGGAGTTCGAGCCCATCTCGGCCGGGAAGCTAATCTCGATGCCCGTATCGGTACGAATCTTATGATTGCGCACCGCCGCGCGCTCGACCTGCTTGCGCTCCACGGGAACGCGCTCAGGAACCTTCTCCTCGGTCAGCGCCGCGCGCACGCTTTCCTTGATGACCGGCTCGTCTTCAAAGACCTCGTCAACGATATCCCAAGGCGGCAGCTCCTCGTCGTCTTCGACCTTTTCGGCGACAGCTGCCTTAACCTTGGCGAGCGCCACGGCCGTGTTAGCACCGTGCTCCTCGGCAACTTCCTCGACTACACGCGTCACGGTATCGATGACTTCCTTGCCCGACACGCCCGTGTCGCACTGCAGCAGGCCGTCGGGGATAAGCATACGGTCCTCGCCGGCAATCTTGCGCTTCTTGTCCACGTAGCCGATCTCCATGGTGCTCGCGCGCACGATGGCATAGCTTGGCACCTTTTGCGAGGGGTTTGGCAGAATAGCGTAGTGGCGCGCGATGTCGTTGCGAACCTCCCCCTCCTCGCGGCCCACCTCGTGCATAAAAGCCTGCTTGGAGCCCAGCAGCATCACGGCAAACCAGCGGGCATCCTCATCGTCGTCAAAATCAGCCACGAGCACGTCGGTGGACTCGGCTTTCTCAGCCTTGGTGAGCTCGGAGGAGATAAACTCCGCAATCTGCTGCGACAGGTCCACAAACTCGCGCTCGCCAAAGAAATAGCCCTTGAGCTCGCCGCCAAACGCAGAGTTCTCGGCAAACGTGGCGCGTTTATTGTCGGCCGACGTGCGTGCGCGGCGCAGATGCGTGGTTACGAAATTGCGCACGGTACGGCTTTCGATATCGAGCTCGCGCTGGCTCATAACGTTGACGGCAGAGTCAAAGTCCAGGATATGCAGAATCGCGTGATTGATTTTCATATACGGCATTCCGTTCTAGATCGATTTGAGCACGAACTAGTATAGCGGTCGAGCCCGCCCCAAGCGCATCGAAGATTGATGCAAAGAAACCTGACCACCATGCACCAGCAGCTAGTGCAGGAGCTCGGACTGCCACGCATCGAGCTGTTCTGCCAGGCTCTTACCGGCGGCAGGCATGTCGATCTGGGGCCGTTTGGGCAGCAGCGCGCATTTAAGGATTGCCGCGATGGTCTGCGAGACAAAGCGTCGCGTATCCTTGTCAAAGCCTTGTGCAGCCTGGAGCATCACGGGCAGGCTCTCGCGCAGATTCCCAGCGATATCCGCAAACCGCTCAGCACCCGTAGCCTCAAACACGGAGAACAATGCATCTACAAAACGCTCGCGTTCGCTAGGTGACACCGCAAGCAGCATCTCGCGAATGGAGCCATCAACGTATCGAGCACCGGCGGACAGGCGCTCACAGTACACGAAGTCGCGACCATCAACCACCCAGCTAAAGGGATTGTGCTGCAGCAGGCTGAACTCGGTGCTCTCAACGATGGCATAGTCCTCCTGTATCTCGAACATCATGCCAAAGATCGACGACCGAGGTAGCGTCTTATCGATGCGGCCGGAAAGATCGGCAAAAGCGTTGCCGTTCAGAAACTCCTCGACGAAGCCAGGACCATCATGGGAATACACCCGTTCGATTCGCTCACGGGCGACATCGGAGCACATCGCCGCACCGTACACCGCAAGGTTTCCACCCTTGGAATGACCTCCGCACAAAAGCGGCCCGTCAATCGCATCCGCCGCCTCGTCCACATAGCGCGCCGCGGATTCCTGGGCCGGCACAGGACACCGGAACGCCATGTTAAAGTCCTCTTTCCAGCCCACAATCGTACTGTCGGTCCCCCGGAAGGAAAGATAACTAAACCCCGCCGGAAATCGGAACGTCACGGCCGCAAACTGCTCCGTCGTCACCACATCGCTTACCGCACGATAGCCGCCTACGCGCACGCCGCGGTAGCGGGGGCTTGCCGCCACGGCCTCTAGTAAGGCGCGGCTCCCCTGTGGGTCCCACAGGTCGTCAATCATGTCTTGATAGCACTCAGCACGCAAAAGTTCACGCACGTCCAAGCCCCGCCAGCCCGTCAGCTGCGGCATATCGCTCGGCAAATGTAAATAAGACAGCCATGCAAACACCAGGCTATCCACCGCGCAAAACGGCCGCTCATCAAACGAGTCAAATGCCGTCTGGACATAGGTCAAAAAGTTGGGCGTATCCGACATGACTCCCCCGTCAACAATCGCGCACTGGAAATGGTGCAAAGTAACCTGACCCCAATGCACCAAAAAGGCGCCCGGACCGTGTGGACCGGACGCCTTCATTGTAGCTTTTCGCTTTAGCGAGCTTGATTTAGCAGGAGAAGTCGACGCTGTCGATGATGTCCTTGAGGGCCTTGGCGGAGGCGGTAAGCTCATGCTGCTCGTCATCGTTCAGCGGCACGGGGACGCGGCAGACAACGCCGTCGCGGCCAACGACCGTCGGCATGGAGATGGCAAGATCGGACAGGCCATACTCGCCCACCATGAGCGAGGAGACGGGCAGAACGGTCTGCTCATCGCGCATGACGGCGATGCAGATGCGCTTGACGGCCATGGCGACGCCATAGTAGGTGGCGTGCTTCTTCTCGATGATGGTGTAGGCGGAGTTCTTGACGTCCTCGGCGATGCGCTTCTCGGCAGCCTCATGCTCCAGATGACCGTGAAGCTCGCAGAAGGTGTTCAGCGGAACGCCGGCAACCTGAGCGCTGGACCAAGCGACAAACTCGGAATCGCCGTGCTCACCCATGACATAGGCCTGGACATCGCGCGGGTCGACCTCGACATGGGCACCAAGCATCTGCTGCAGACGGCCGGTGTCGAGCACGGTACCGGAACCGATGACGTGGCCCTCGGGCAGGCCGGACATCTTGATGGCGGCGTAGGTCAGAACATCGACCGGGTTGGAGACGATGAGCAGAATGCCGTCGAAGCCGGACTTCTTAATCTCGGGAATAATGGACTTAAAGATGCTGACGTTCTTGTTGACCAGGTCCAGGCGAGTCTCACCGGGCTTCTGGGCAGCGCCAGCGGTGACGACGATCATGGCGGCGTCGGCGACATCGGAATAATCGCCGGCGTAGATCTTCATCGGCTCGGCAAACGTCATGCCGTGCGCGATATCCAGGGCCTCACCCTCGGCGCGGCTCTTGTCCACGTCGATGAGGACCATCTCGGAGAACAGACCACTCTGCATCAGCGCGAACGCCGAAGACGAACCAACGAAACCGCAGCCGACAATAGCGACCTTCTTCTCGTTAACCATTAGAAACTCCCATCTCTCTCCACAAACAAGCCGCCCGGGAACGACCCGAGCGGCTTGCCGTAATCCCAATACATCCAATCGGGACTTTGATTATGCTCCTATTCGCAGCCAAAAATCGACCGTTTACCGAAATTGTTTGCAGAAATCGTAAAATAACTGCACGAAATCGGTTTCGAGCTATTGACGAGCGGAATAGCTTTCTAATACAGGCCCGCCTCGCGGATGGCCTCGACAGCCAAAGCAATCTGGTCGGGCGGCAAGACCAGCGCCATGCGCACGTGCCCCTCGCCCGAAGGACCAAAGCTCGCGCCCGGCGTCACCACAACGCCGGCCTTCTCCATGAGCTCCTCGCAAAACGCCATGGAATCGGTGCGACCACCGGGAAGCTTGGCCCACACAAACATAGAGCCATGCGCGTTGGGACGCTCCCAGCCCAGGCCCTCAAGACCGTCGCACAGGGCATCGCGGCGCTCCTGGTACTTCAGACGCTGCGCCTCGACCTCATCGCGCGGACCGTTCAGGCAGGCGATAGCAGCCTTCTGGATCGGGAAGAACATACCAAAGTCGATCTGGCCGCGCAGCTTGGCAAAGGCCGAGACCACATCCTCGCGACCGACCAAAAAGCCGATACGCGCACCGGTGACGTTAAACGACTTGGAGAGCGAGAAGAACTCAACGCCCACCTCGAGCGCGCCGGGATACTGCAAGAAGCTGCCGCCCGGCTCGCCGTCGAACACGATGTCGGAGTATGCGTTGTCGTGAACGATGAGCAGGTCGTGCTCGCGGGCGAAAGCGATGATCTCCTCGTAGACCTCGGGCGTGCCCACCGAGCCCACCGGGTTGGCGGGCAGCGACACAATCATGTACTTGGCACGATCGGCCACCTCGGGATCGATACCCGCCACATAGGGCAGGTAATTGTGCTCCGCCACCAGCGGATAGTACTCGAGCTTGGCATCGGCGATCTTGGCACCTGCCTCAAAGACCGGGTAGCACGGATCGGGAACCAGAATGGTGTCACCCGGATCGAGCAGGGCAAGGCCCAAATGGCCAACGCCCTCCTGCGTGCCGTTGCACGACTGCACCATAGACGGCGTAATGCCCGAAACGCCAAAGCGACGCTCGTAGTAATCGCACACGGCTTGCTTGAGTTCGGGCAGGTCGCGCAGGGCATACTTCCACATCTCGGGGTCCTGGGCCGCTTGCGTGAGCGCCTCGACCACGTGGTCGTACGGCTTAAAGTCGGGCGTGCCCACGCTCATGTTGTAAATGGTCTTGCCCTGAGCCTTCAGCGCAAGCAGTTTGTTGTTGAGCGAGGCGAAGACCTCCGCGCCAAAGCGGTCGAGACGCTGCGATGCCTGCATGGTGCCACCTTCCGATATAAAAAAGCGGCGCTCCGACAAGAGCGCCGCGCGATACGGGCCATCAGATTGCAAAAGTGTAACGCTTGCAACCCCCGTATTGGTTCAATTTAGCCAACCTTAGTCAATTGCATTAAGCGCGTCGATCTGCGCAAGCCACAGACGCGAGCTGGCGTCACTCGGCATACGCCAATCGCCGCGCGGACTGAGCGTCACCGAGCCCACCTTGGGACCATCGGGCAGGCAGCTGCGCTTAAACTGCTGGGCAAAGAAGCGACGATAGAACGTACGCAGCCACGTGTGGACGGTCTTGGCATCGTAGACGCCCTCGAAACTCTTGAGCGCCATGCGGTAGATCTTGCCCGGCTCAAAGCCAAAACGCAACAGGTAGTAGAGGAAGTAGTCGTGCAGCTCGTACGGACCCACCAAATCCTCGGTCTTCTGCGCAATCTCGCCGTCGCCCGTGGGCGGCAGAAGCTCGGGGGACACCGGCGTGTCGAGGATGTCGAGCAAGACCTCGGCAATACGCCCGCCAAAGACATCAGCCGCATAGCGCACCAGATGGCGCACAAGCGTCTTGGGCACGCTCGCGTTGACGGCATACATGCTCATATGGTCACCGTTATAGGTAGCCCAGCCGAGTGCCAGCTCCGACAGGTCGCCCGTGCCGATGACAAAGCCGCCAGCCTGATTGGCCAGATCCATCAGAATCTGCGTGCGCTCGCGGGCCTGGCTGTTCTCGTAGGTCACGTCCTGCACGGCCGAATCGTGCTCAATGTCCTTGAAGTGCTGCTCCACGGCCGCGTGGATCGAAACCTCGCGGAAGCTCACGCCAAGGTCGCGAGCGAGCGACTCGGCATTCGACTTGGTACGATGCGTCGTGCCAAAGCCGGGCATGGACACGGCAGTGATGCCTGTGCGCGGCAGCCCCAGCGCATCAAAGGCACGCACGGTCACAAGCAGTGCCAACGTGGAGTCCAGGCCGCCCGAAAGACCGATGACAGCCGCCTTGGTACCCGTATGGGCAAGGCGGGTCTTGAGGCCCGCAGTCTGCAGGTCGAGGATGGTCTCGCAGCGCTCGGCCAGGTCGCCATGGTCGGCCGGCACAAAGGGCGCGCGCGGGAAAACGCGGTCGATATCGCAGGCATCGCGCAGGACAGGCTCTTCGGCCAACACACCCTCAAACGAAAACTCAACGGTCGTGTCCTCCGGCGCATCGTCCGCGCGTGTCCACGTCGTCGAGCGGCGGCGCTCGGCAACCAGGCGGTCAAGGTCAACATCGGCGACGGCCATGTCGCAGGTAAGCAGTTTGGTGGCGGCCAGCTTAGAGCCGTTTTCGTAGATCAGGTTCTCGCCCGCAAAGACCATGTCGGTCGTGGACTCGCCCTCGCTCGCATCGGCGTAGACATAGGCGCAGTACAGGCGCGCACTCTGATTGGAGATAAGGCTGCGGCGGTAATCCGCCTTGCCGATAATCTCGTCCGAGGCCGACGGGTTGAGAATCACCGTCGCACCGGCAAGCGCCATCTCGGTCGAAGGGGGTGCCGGCACCCACAGGTCCTCACAGACTTCAACGCCCAGCACCAGGTCCTCGGCGCCTTCATCACAGCAACGGTAGACAAGCCCCGAACCCAGCGGGACCGGACCCTGACCGGCAAATTCAACCCACACGGGATCCGCAGGCGCCGGAGCAAACCAACGGCGCTCATAGAACTCGCCATAGTTGGGCAGATACTTCTTGGCCGTGAGGCCCAAAAGCTCGCCCGCGCAGCACACGGCGGCGCAGTTGTAGATATTCTCGGCAACTGCAACGGGAAGACCGATGGTAAAGACGACCGGCAACTCACGGGTTTCATCAAGGATGTGCACAAGTGCCGCCTCGCAGGCATGCAGCAGTGTGCGGTTATGGAACAGATCGGCCGCGGTATAGCCGCACAGATTAAGCTCGGGCAACACCAACGCGCGAATGCCGCGCTCGGCAGCTCTGCGAACAGCTGCCAGCGCAACCTCGGCATTACCCTCGACATCGGCCACGCGAATCTGCGGCGACGCCGCCGCCACACGCAAAAAGCCATCGTTCTTATTAGCCGAAACGCAGCATTGCCTTGTTGATCTGGACACTGGAGGCCCCTTCTACCCTGAGATTCAGTCTAACGGACGTTCACATATCTCTAACTAGCCAAAGCAACCTCTCAGTTTACTGAGACGCCAACCTGTGCTAAGAGCATGTATTCCAAAAATATCTTTAATTAAAAAAGGAGAAATCGATAATCGACTTCTCCTTTAAGCGAGGCAAGTTAATTCCGAAACTAATGGCAGAATTTATCCATGTAGTCCTCAAAGTCGAACACTTCTACCACGACGCCCTCTTCCTGAGACTCTTTCAGTTGCTCCAAGAGATCTTTGTTAATAACGTCCATGCAGAAACCTCCTCTATCTAATCAATTGTAGTATATCTGCTTTCATGCAATTATCAACCAACTTGTTTAATTGCTCCTCGTTTGTCGATAGTCCCTCTTTTTTCAAAATGTCGCGCACCTCGTTCTTAGTAATCGGCTTTTCAAACAACGAAAGCAAAGCGAACGAAAAATCATTAACCGCACACATTCTATGGGTGGCACAACTCAGCAGTACTCTTAACCCCTCTTTTGAGCGTCCGACTTCTTTAACAAACGAACTTTTAACCAATTGAAAACCGTTATCGTGCATTACATAATCGGCATCGATATTTGTATTCAGCAATCCATAATGCAACAGTTCTTCTATCGCCCTTGTCAGCTCGAGGTCGCCCTGATCAAGAATAAGAGAAATGCTACAATCGGCCTCCAATAAACGGGCCAACTTAAGGTATACCAACTGGGAAACAGCATAGACATGATGGTATTCAGAATTATAGAAGTAGGCAAATGGCTCAACGAGCACGACAGAGGTCTTGGAATCCAGCCAGATTCGATCAGCTGGATTTAGACTAGTTAGCCGTCGCTTTACTTTGGTCAAATGTCCCTTATACCTGACAGCGTGAATAGAATCTAGGATCCAGGTCACCTCTGAAATATGAAGCCGCTGGGGCAAGTCAATTGTGTCGCTACCGTTTATGACCTCTTGCATATAAAAATCAATATGATGCTCATCAGATAAGGATTTTGCTTCATTTAAAGTTAAACCAGTGCCTGAAACATAATCCACTTCGAGGCGCAAATCCTCATATTGGGACTTCGGCATTACAGAGACACCATACTTATCGGGATGATTCCAAACATCCGACCCCATAACGAGACCAAAATTCGTAAATCCTCTCGTGGAATATGGAACACCACATACCTGTTTTGAATAATTCAAAACATTCTCTGTATAAGCTAAGGTGTTCAGAGCCTCTTCTTTAGTTTCGGTCGGAAAGCCAATCATAAAAAATAGATGAACAGGAATACCCGCATTGAGACAATCATGGATATTGCGATCAATCCAATCAACTCTCGTGTTCTTCTTCATTAGATCAAGAACTCTTTGGTTGTATGACTCGAGGCCAAACTGAATCTGCCTACATCCACTTTGGTATATCTTATTAAAAACGTCTGTACTTAGGGTTGGAGAGAACCTCGTTTCTCCATGCCAGAAAAACGTTTTTCCCGATGCGTTTATTTCATCCGCGAGTTGCTCCATTCTTTTGCCTTCGAATGTTTCATCCACAAAAGAGAAAACTCTCGTGCCGTATTTTTCATTTAACCGACACATTATTTCAAATACTCTCGATATAGGCATCTTTCGGTAACAACCACCGGTAGCACCGGGAATGGTGCAGAAGGCGCAATGATTAAAACACTGCCTAGAGGAATAAACCGGCAATATTAGCTCAGGCATGAAGTATTTAGAAAGGGCGAAGCCATCGAAATCGGGAACTGTATCGTTGATAAATGTTTACTCAATCCGATGGTTTTTATATATCTTTCCACCTTTAGCATGGCAAAGGTTTGGAACACAGTCGAGGTTGTCATCACCAGAGTCAAGAGCCTCAAGAAGACGTGCAAGCGGCTCTTCGCCGTCATACATCATTATCGAATCAATGTATTCAAAAAAGGGATGCCATTCTTTCATGCAGTCATCTGCTAAACGAGTAATGTAATTGCCGCCCAATGAGACGTGTTTAACAGATGGACATTCTTCTTTAATCAGTTTCGCTAACGTAACTGCAGAAATCAATTGGAAACAGCCGCTCACCGAAATCCCAATAAACTCGATTTTTTCCCTCTGAATTCGCTTAAGAAAGGCAGTTTCATAGAAGGAAATAAACGGATTATGCAAGGTATCCGCAAGCGATTTCATTATTTCTGGTGTCGAATAATAATCATAGGGCAGATCTATGGAGTTGAACGTGTATTTAACTCCATATGAGACGTGATTTATGATATAGAGTGCATTTCTAAAAATGTTTTCAGCATATTGTCTTTCTTTTAGATTAAAGTATCTCTTCGATCTGAAAATATCTTTTGCCTCGTCAACATTAAGTGCCGACTTTTGTATCAACTCGATTGTTAATTGAACATTCGAACTAAACGAATCCTTTGATTCCCGATACCTTTTACAGCACTCTTCGACATGTCTAAAAGATAGGAGGTCATCGTAAAATTCCACGTTTAAGTCAACAATGTCAACTTTGTATTGTTCAACCTCTTGAAGATATGACTTCAAAACAGGCAAGGCAAGATACGGCCCCACTGGACTCCATCCTGGGGGAAATACTAAAAGTGTTTTAGGCATATCAACGTCACATCTTTCGCAAATAATTCAATTGAAACACAACTACCATCATAATTGAAAATACGCCAAGTCCTGTAACGAGAATTGAGAACATCGCGATGCTCGTGAACAGCGAAACAAGAAGTGTTGAAATAACAACAGCAACCGATTGCAAAGACTCCCTAATTGAAAACAGGCTTATCGATTCAGATCCGTCTCTCGCCAAATCCTGCAGCGATGTTATGAGAAGCACATCTTGAATGGCGTTTCCGGCACCGACGATAAAAAGGAAAATAAACGATATCCCAGACGCATAGCGATAGCCAAACGCCAGATACGCACCGAGCGCAAGATACGTCACAAAACAATATGATTTAACGCAATCGGAACCACTGATTAAACGACCATATATTGTATTTCCGAACAACAGTCCGATTGTAAGACTACTCTGAAGGAATCCGTATTGTATCGATGACGAGTCAAATTGCAATTGCGCTATAGCTGGCAAAAGAGAATTCAGAGAGCCGAATGCCACGCCACTAGAAATATCGATTAATAGGAAACCAATTGCCAAGTGCTTCGCGCTAAGATCACTAAATGCAGTCCTGTTTTTTCATTTTTGCTTATTCCCTCTTTATCATTAACCTCGATAACCGACGGAACATCTCGCAGCAACCAGAACGACGCGGCAAAAGAAAGCGCGTCTAATGCAAGAACAGCCTCCGCCCCAAATTGAGCGACAACAAAACCGCCGGCAACTGGCCCCAGAACCATCATCAAATTCTGCAGGAACCCAAACGAATTATTAATTACGTCGCGATTGATACTATTCGTATTGGCTCTTAACAACGAGTAAAAGCAGGGCATTTCTACCGTTCGGCAAAGCGATACCGCGCACGTAATAGCAAACATACTCCATTTACTATCAACAAAAATATAGCAAACGAATAATCCCACGCGAATTAAGTCTGCCAATCTCATGGCCTGCAGTGTCCCGATACCCATCTTCTGAGGCAGCTGCGCGAGCGCAACTGAAAACAGAGAGGGGGCAAATCTGCAGCAGACCATCAAAGCAGTTGCAGAAACATCGTGAGTTACCTCGTAAATCAGCATTGGCAAAGCAATATTCGCACACCAATTGCCTATTTCGCTTATCCCTCTAGCAATATATAGGACCCGAACCGGACGGCTAGCTCTCAATACCGTGAACATCACGATTAACCTCGTATTTCAGGCCTCGTTCATCCCTTAATAGGAATCCATAATCAACCAAGTACCGCCTCAACACGGCATAATCAGGATAGAGCTGTGACAGCACACGATTAACCTGAAGCTCCGTATAACTTGTATTTAATTCAAAGAAAGAGACGGCCCATAGCAGCATGATTCTTTTATAGCTTTCCTTTTTTGGAATTGAAACCAGCTCGCCATTCTTGAGAAATCGTTTTTTAAAGTCTATTAGCTCATCCATTCACATCCTCCATTTCATACGCATCTAATACTAAAAATGCATACGCTTTAGGTCATCGCATTCAGCTTCTTTATTCGAACTAAACTCGAACTAATCTAAATTATTTGCTCAGACACTCTTCGAAAGCTCCTTTTTCACTCTGAGTAAAATGCCCTTCCCAGTCAGTCCACGAACAGGAAGGCAACTCACAACGAGCGGAGTCGAAACCCTCTGCCGTCGGTCGTTCAAAATGCACGATAACCTTTTCGATATCGCCATCTGTAATCAGGTCAGAATGAATGACCTCGGTTCCATCTTCGAATGTCATATACGGGTACATCACGTAAACCACCTCGCAAATATAAATCCAGTTTAGCATCAAGCTATTGCACCAAAGACAGCAAGCCCCCTTGATGAGTTGATGGTATCTGTTAAATGTCACGCACGATTCACATCTGGTGGGTACCCTGATGGCTACACGAAACGAAGCAGATTTACACCGGGAGGACCCCGTATGACAACCAAGTACACCGACGCGCCGCGTACACGCGTCATGACTCCCGCCGCACTGAACAACGGCGTTCACGAAAACCATTCCATCGGCCAGACCATGGCCATCGCGCCCAAAAAGGGCCTGTTCGACGACATTTCCATTCCCCAGATCATCGCCGGCGCCGCAGCTGCCGCCACGAGCGTGGCGCTTGCTTCAAAGATCGGCATTGCCGGCTCGGTGATTGGTGCCGCTGTGAGCTCAGTCATCACTGTTGTGTCTTCGCAGGTCTATCGCCACTTTATCACCGCCAGCGCCGAAGCAATCAAGGGCACGCATGCCGCTGTCGACTACCCTACCGGCGCCTACGAGCCCGTTGAGCCCAATGTCGAGGAGCACCTAGGTGGCGCCGCAACCACGCAGGAGATGCGCCAGGTTGCGGGACGCGCGACCACGGCGCGCGTCGCTCCCAACAGCCTGCGCGCCAAGGCGGCGGCTGAGCGCAGCCAGACGCAAAAGAAGGTCATCGTCTTCTCGATCGCTATCGCCATCGTCGCGGTCATCGCCTGCGCCGGCGCCATCCTTATCACCACTGCCGGTGAGGGTCTGGGCGAGCGTCCCGAGCCAATCCTGTCGTCGCGCACGACCGAGAGCGATGCAAATGGCAACACCCAGTCGCAGGATCAGCAGGCACAGACGGACGATACGCAAGACAGTTCTACCTCTGCCAATTCGTCCTCGAACACCCAAAACCAATCGCAGGGCGTCGATTCCTCTGCGAACAACAGCGGCACGCAATCCGGCACGACTGACTCAAGCCAAACGACTGACGGCTCTCAACCGAGCACGGGCGACCAGGCGAATGGCAATACACCGAGTACGGGATCCACCGACAACAGCAACACCAACAGCTCGAGCGGAACCGCGTCCGGCACGGCATCTGACAGTTCAAGCCAAGGCACGACATCGGGCAACTAGGCACTGCATCCCCAGATAGGCAACCTGTACAACGGGCGCGAACCGACAGCGGTTCGCGCCCGTTTGCCTTGGGCGCCGCCATGGCGAGTGCCATGCGATGGTAAGATGCTTTACATGTGTAAAGAGGAGATTTGCCATGAGCAAGACAATAGTTAGGCCCACGCTATCGCTGGGCAACCACATCTATCTGTATCGCCTGCTGCGCGATGCGATTGGGTGTGGCAAGCAAACGTTTATGACACAGGTCGAGGAGGCGCTCACCGCTGGCGACATGACCGCTTATGACCTGGGCTTCGAATCCACGCGCGAGCTGCTCGAAGAGCTTGACGACTGCATTAAGCTGACCGTCTTTAAGGGCGGTCGCCTGTATGCCACCGTCATCGCCAACGAGGCCTGGGATGCCGCACTTGCCAAGGGCGAGGACAAGCCCAAGACCGCCAAGGGCGCCAAGCAGTCCTACAAAAAGAAAAAGCGCGGTGAGAAGGACCTCAAGGCCGTGCGCCCCAAGCACGTTAAGCGTCCTGAGCCCGAAACCGAGACCGAGGTTGTGCCGGAGCCCGAGCCCGAGACAGAGATCGAAGTCGCTATTGAGGTAACGGCAGAAGCCGAAACCGAAATCGCCGCCACGACCGATCCCGAAGTCATATCCGAGCAGGAAGCCACTGCGGAGCTCAACGAGGCTCCCAAGTCGACAACAGAAGAAGCCGCTAGCCAACCTGAGGCGCCTGCGCTCCAAAACAGCGATGTCTTTGGCGACGAGGCCGAGGACGATCAGCCCGACGAGCCCGACGATCAAGACGCTACTGAGTCGACGCCGGAGCCCGAGACGCCGCGGCCTGCCATCTCGCTTACGGTCGTCTATGACCCTGAAAACGCCAACGCCGGCATCACCACCATGGCGTCCACGCCGGTCGAGACAAAGTCGAGCGTCTAGAATGAGAACGCGACGCAGGTTGAGGTTGAAGCCGCAGTTGCAGACGCGCCCGTCACCGTGAAGCCCGCAGGTTCCGAGATCAAGCCGGAAGTAACGCCGGAGCCCGCACCCGTCATCGAATCCATGCCCGCCGCTGCTTGCGACCAAATACCCGCATCCGCACCGGCTTCGGTACCCGCAGCGGCCCCAGCCCCCGCACCTGCAGCGCCCGCCATCCCCAAGGACTTCCCCGTCGATTTCGCAACCGAGGTCTTCTGCCCAGGCCCGCTTCTGCACCAGTTGTCGACCTATCTCCCCTACGGTGCCGACACGCTCGGCATCGTCGGCGAGTACTACTGGATCGCCCGCGAACGCGGCACCATCGAGGCCGCGCGAAACCGCGCAAGTTTCCCCCTGCGCTACACGCAGGCCGGCAAACGCCAGGAAGTCACCGTCCGCATTCGCCGCAACACCACCGGCGGCCTCGGAGCCACCTGGGCCATCGACAAGGTCGAAGCCCCGGTCGAGTAAAAAACGGCCTCGGATAGCCAATTGACCATCCGAGGCCGTTTGAATTCAGGCCTTTTAGTTGTCATCGGCGCATATAGACGCCAGAGAAGCAAGCTCATCCTCAAGTTGCGGAGCAAAGTATCTAAAAGAAACCTGCGCTCCAGTCGGTATCGACTCAATCATATTCGCAGCATTATCTGAAACTCGGTACGATGCAGTTTCACCTGTCTTCAAATCCTCTATTGAGCAGACAGCGTCTTCAGCATCAATCGACCTAAGCACGCCTTTTCCTTGTAACATCACATCGGCATGCCCGCCAGCTATTTCTAATGAACCTGAGTCTGTCGCAGTCACTTCTCCGGAACCTCCGCGCGATATCTCTTCCTTTGTTGAACAGCCCACCAATGAAGCCATCAGCACCAAAGACAGAGCTAGACGAATCGCCCTACTTCGAAAAAGTCGTTCCATAAGTCCACGCATAATAGCTCTGATCATACTTCAGGAAGGATAAAGATGAATTCCAGCCGTCCGCTATGCCAATCATCTGCCTTGTCTCTCCAGTTTTCTTACCAGTAAGTGTGGCGTAAGCCTCCGCTGTTACAGAATGGGCTGATCCGTTGTACAAACTCGCATGTAAAACATTCGGTCTATTAGAGTTAATCTCATTTTGAATGCTCGCGATAGCCGGAGAGGAGACAGTGCGGGCGATAAGAGTACTTCCTCTGCTTGCGCAGTAATTTGTAAACCCCGTTGCACAGGTTGATATCGGCGTTCCGCCCAAAACAACGCCGGGAACAGTCTGCTCTTCATCGGAAAGAGCATGGGTATTGGTGTAATTCCATATCTGCATATATTGCGAAGGGTCGCTATATAAATTGGCAATGCCATACAGTTCCGCAACGTTCGAAAAAGCTGTCACCATACAAGCATAGTGGGCAGTAAGCCTCTTAATCTCGCTTTCATCATATGACATAAACTGAGAAATGGAACGAAATCCAGATACTGTGTAATCCTGCATTTGAGTTGCGTAAATTACGACATCGTTCCAGCTTGAAGGTTTATTCGATAAAACGACAGGCCGTCCTTCTATGGAAACAGCCGGGATTGTTCTTCCGCAATTTGTTGTTATTGAACCGTCCAAAGATTGCACACCGAATTCGAACGGATTGATCATTACGACTGGGTTATTGAAAGAATAAGACTCAACACCAAGATCTCCTCCCCGATCCATAGGGCTGACTAAGCCGTCACCAAAACGATATCCCGTAAGTATTTCATCATCTGAAGCATCTAAAACCAAATAGCCCGCGGCTCTATTGAATGTCACAACCGGAACAATGTAGCCAAGCGGGGACCCATCAACGTCTACAAAAGGAATAGGGTCAGAAGGCGTATACGAAGAGCCGAGGAGTCCCTTTATATATTTATCGGCAAGCTCTTGCGCAATTTCTGAAGTAAATTGTATCTGCTCACCATCAATATTGCCCGTCGAAGCAAAAACCTCTTTCGGACGTGCGGCTAAGGCGACAATTGAAGACGCGACAAGTTGCAGAAAACGACGACGCGAAAGCATATGTTCTTCTTTCTAGAGGAGCGACTTATAAGATACTCCTATTCTATAACCTTTTTTGTAACGTTACAGCACTGGTTATATTTCAATTCGATTTGCTTATGTCCTTGTAACCCAATACGTCTTTACGTTTTAAACGGAATTAGAAAATCACTCATAGCAAAAACGGGCTTTAATCCCAAAGAGATGACTTTGATTATGAATCAAACCAGCAGCCAGGGCATAGCTGCAGTGCAATTGCTACAAGAAAGGCCGCCCTTGCTGGCGGCCTTTCTACTTGCTACTAGTCACGCGTGAGCTTGCGGTGAATACGATGCGGCTGGGCTGCGTCCTCGCCCAGGCGCTCGATGCGGTTGGCCTGATAGGCCTCGAAGTTGCCCTCGAACCAATACCAGTTGCCCGGGTTCTCGTCGGTGCCCTCCCACGCCAGGATGTGCGTGGCGACGCGGTCTAGGAACATACGGTCGTGGCTAATGACCACCGAGCAGCCCGGGAACTCGAGCAGCGCCGCTTCGAGCGAGGACAGCGTCTCGACGTCGAGGTCGTTCGTAGGCTCGTCGAGGAGCAGCAGGTTGCCGCCCTGCTTGAGCGTGAGCGCCAGGTTCAGACGGTTGCGCTCGCCACCGGAGAGTACGCCAGCGCGCTTCTGCTGGTCCTGGCCCTTAAAGCCAAAGCTCGCCACATAAGCACGGCTCGGAACCTCGGTCTCGCCGACCATCATGTGGTCCAGGCCGTCCGAGACGACCTCCCATAGGTTCTTATCGGGGTCGATGCCGGAACGGTTCTGGTCGACGTAAGAAATCTTGACGGTCTCGCCCACCTCGAGCTCGCCCGAAGTCAGCGGCTCCAAACCCACGATGGTCTTGAAGAGCGTGGTCTTGCCGACACCGTTGGGGCCGATGACGCCCACGATGCCGTTACGCGGCAGGGTGAATGAAAGGTCGTCGATGAGCACGCGGCCATCGAACTCCTTGTGCAGGTGATGGGCCTCGAGCACCTTGTTGCCCAGACGCGGACCCACAGGGATGCGGATGTCGGTCCAGTCGAGCTTCTGGCTTGCGCGGGCCTCGGCCTCCATCTCCTCGTAGCGAGCCAGACGGGCCTTGTTCTTGGCCTGGCGAGCCTTGGGCGAGCTGCGTACCCACTCGAGCTCGGCCTCCATGCGCTTGGCGAGCTTGGCATCGCGGTTGCCCTGCGCCTCGATACGCGCGGCCTTGGTCTCCAGATACGTGGAGTAGTTGCCCTTGTAGGGATAAAGGTGGCCGCGGTCGACCTCGCAGATCCACTCGGCAACGTTATCCAGGAAGTAGCGATCGTGCGTGACGGCAAGCACCGCGCCCTGGTAGTTGTGCAGGAAGTGTTCGAGCCACAGGATCGACTCCGCGTCCAGGTGGTTGGTGGGCTCGTCGAGCAGCAGCAGGTCGGGAGCCTCGAGCAGCAGCTTGCACAGGGCCACGCGACGGCGCTCGCCGCCAGAGAGCACGTTGACCGGCATGTCGGAATCGGGCAGCTGCAGGGCGTCCATGGCCTGGCCGAGCTTGGAATCGATATCCCAGCCGTCGGCGGCATCGATCTCGTCCTGGAGCTTGCCCATCTCGGCCATGAGGGCGTCCATGTCGCAATCCGGGTCGCACATCTCCTCGCCGATCTTGTTGAAGCGATCGACCTTGGCGATCATGTCGCCAAACGCCATGCGCACGTTCTCGATGACGGTCTTGTCGTCATCGAGCGGCGGCTCCTGCTGCAGGATGCCCACGGTGTAGCCGGGGGTAAGCCTGGCATCGCCGTTGGAGACTTCCTCGATACCGGCCATGATCTTGAGCAGGGTCGACTTACCCATGCCGTTGGGGCCCACGACGCCGATCTTGGCACCGGGGTAGAAGCTCAGGGTCACGTCGTCAAGGATTACCTTGTCGCCATGGGCCTTACGAGCCTGATACATCTGGTAGATAAACTCCGCCATTGTCCTATTTTACCTTTCTCACCTGCGAAAACGCTATCGTGTACATAAACTGTAGAAACGTTTTGTAGAAAAAAGTTCAAATGAACTTCTACAAAAAGAAGGGGATGCGGTTTCCCGCACCCCCATAATACAGGGCCGCATTGCCCTATAAATTCAGCCGAAGAGCCTTACGCTACTTCTCCGCATCCTTGCCCTGTTTCTTCTCTTCCTCAGTCTTGCGCTTCTTCGCAACTCTTTCGGCCTGTTTCTGCTCTTCCTCTTTTGTAAGGTTATCGGCAAACTCAGCGTAGCCCGTAAAGTATTCCCTCAACGCACTTTCTGCGGCAATGGAGAAATAGACTTCGAGGGCATCTACGATAGTTTTGTAGACATACTTGTAATCATCGAAAGCCTCTTCTTTAAGAGCGGTCTTAGCATTGTTATAAGCAATCAGATTTGCCCTAACGGTCTGTTCAACAGTCTTAGAGCGCGGCTTGTTGAAACTAAAGGCGCTCGATTCTTCAGAGTCAACAAACAGTGCTTTGCAAATTTCGCGATTGGTCTTGGTTAGTACTTCAGCCAAAGGACTGGGCTTAAAAACAAGCGGGACATTAGGGTGAGTCTTTTTAAGGCCTTCAAGAACCTCATTCGCTTCTGCCTTGGCCTCTTCATCAATAAACTCGGCATATTTCTTATGAATCGTAGCTTGATAGGTGGCGCGCGCAGACGTGGTGTAAGAGCGTCCCGAGGTCCGTCG
>NZ_QRZD01000003.1:0-127869 GCF_003464565.1 Collinsella sp. AF14-35 | reverse complement strand
GCCCGCGCCGAGCGCCGCAAGGGCGAGCAGCTTCGCCGCGGCGGCGCGCCCGCGCGAGGGGACCGCCGTGAGGTTGGCGAGGCGCCCGGCAGCGCGCTCCTCGTCCACGGCGAGCCCGCAGACGATGGCGGACATAAGCGGCATGAGGGCGCCGAGGAACTGGGCGTAGGCGTCCGCGCCCAGCGCCGGGTCCCATCGGGTTACGGAGAAGTACTCGCCGCAGGCAAGACCGGCCGCCAGGCCGCAGACGAGGTGCACCACTGTGAGCGGGGAGCGCGCCAGGCGCAGGGCCTCGGAGAGCAGGGCCCGCGGGAGAGTCATGCGCGGCGTCGGGTCGGAGAGTCGTGTCACGGCCATCACCTCTCCTCGGAGCGCGCGAACCAGGCCGCGCCCGCCGCCGTGAGCGCGGCGAACGCGAGCGCGCAGACCGCAAGGCCCGCCAGTGTGAGCATGCTGTCCGCCGTGAGCGCCCCGCCGAGCGCCATGTCCGCCGCGAGTGGCTCGCCGCTCGGCAGCACGGGTATGAAGCTCGTGGGGATGACCATGCTCGCGGACGGCGGAAAGAGCTGCGGCAACGGCACCAACGACCAGGCGAATCCACCCACGAGCTGCACGACGAGCGGGCAGAAGATGCCCGCGAGCATGCCGAGCCGCGCCGTGAGAAAGAGCCCTGCGGGGATCATCCACGCAGCGGTCACCGTGTTGGCGAGCGCGCAGAGGAGCATCGTGAGCGTGCCCGCAGCCGTGAGGCCCTGCGAGGAGAATGCCGATCCCGCGAGGTAGATGCCGAAGACCACGAGGTTCGAGAGCGTGCAGAGCGCGAGGCACCAGAGCGCCTTGGCCCACCAGGCGCGCCCGAGCGGGAAGCCCAGGCCCAGAAGCCCCCGCATCCGCGTGCGCGCGTCCGCCCGCGCGACGCACGCCACCACGAGCGAGAGAGCCACGGGCAGGAAGAGCACGTACCAGTAGTTCCACGCGCTGAAGGTCTGCACGCCCCGGTAGGGCATCGCGCCGAGCAGCGGCATCGGCAGCGCCATGAGTACGGCCAGGCGAACCGGTGCCGCGTGGCGCGACTTCAGGGCCTCGGCGCGCAGGCCCGCGAGCAGGCCGCCTTTCTCGCCCGTCATGCCGCCACCTCCCCGCGCGCTCGTCGCCCCTCCCGGCAGACGCTCATGAAGAGTTCCTCGAGGTCCTGCCCTGGCCGAAGCACATCCTCGTAGGCGAGGCGCCCCCGGTAGATGATGCCGATGGTGTCCGCCATCTGCTGCACCTCGGAGAGGATGTGGCTCGAGACGAGCACCGTCGTGCCCGCCGCTGCGAAGCCACGGATCTGGTCACGCAGCTCCTCGATGCCGATGGGGTCGAGGCCATTGGTGGGCTCGTCGAGCACGAGCAGGCGTGGCCGGGCGATCAGCGCCAGCGCGAGCCCCAGGCGCTGCCGCATGCCCATCGAGAAGCGCCCGGCGCGCTTCTTCCCGGTGTCCGCGAGGCCCACGGCGGCGAGCACCTCATCTACGCGGCTCTCGGGAAGGCCCAGCAGCGTGGTGCGCACGCGCAGGTTCTCGCGCGCGGTGAGGTTGGGGTAGAGCGGCGCCTCCTCGATGAGGCTGCCGATTGCGTAGAGGTCCTCGCGGCGCCAGGCGTGCCCGGCAAAGAGGATCTCCCCGGCCGTCGGTCGCAGCATCCCGCAGATCATCTTGAGCGTTGTCGACTTGCCGGCGCCGTTGGGGCCGAGCAGCCCGTAAACCTCGCCCTCGCGGATATGAAGGCTCACGTCGGCCACGGCGTCCTGCGCCTGGTCGCCGCGGCCGAAGCGCTTGGTGAGCCCGCGCGTCTCGAGCATGTAACCCATGGGTTTATCCTTTCTCTTCCGGGCGCGCGGGCCGAGCCACCGTGCCCGCGCGCCTTACCTTTCGGGTTCACCATCCATGGTGGGGCGCGTTTCTAACGAAGCCGTAACGGCCGTTGGGCTCTTTTGGCGCTAGCCCTTCTCGACCCGCACATCATGATTAATTTGCTTAAGGCAACTACTTTCCCGACCGATGTAATCACCGAATCAAAACGTGTACATAAGCCATCAAAGATGCCGAAAAATGTCATATTTGGAGGCTGATGTACACAAATGCAGAATCCCGCACAACCCAGTAGCATCCTCCATATGTCTGGACTCTCTATGCTTACGCTGGATAGACATCGCCAGAACGGGTATAGTATCGAAAGTTTTGTCGTTTACCAGCGGGGGAGTCCTGTGGGCATCAAGAAGAAGATCAAAAAGGAGCTTATCGGCACCTCCGATTACCCGTCGAATAAGATCTTCACGATCTCCAATTTCATCACCTTTACGCGCCTCGTGCTCACGCTGGTCTTTCTGTACCTGTTTGTGACGGACAACAACCGTGTCGTCGCCATTGTCATCTATGCCATCGCGGCTTCCACCGACTGGATGGACGGTCAGATTGCCCGCATGACCAAAACGGTCTCGTGGCTCGGCAAGGTTATGGATCCCATCTGCGACCGTGCGCTGTTGTTTACCGGCGTGCTGGGCCTGGTCGTCCGCGGCGAGCTGCCCATCTGGGTCTGCGTGCTCATTATCGGTCGCGATATCTACCTGGGCATCGGCACGCTCACCGTGCGGCACTACCACCGGCGCCCCATCGACGTCGTCTTTCCCGGCAAGATTGCCACGGCACTGCTCATGACCGGCTTCTCGCTCATGTTGCTTGGGTTCCCCATCGTGGACGGCTGGCATCTGCTACCCGCCACGTTCACGGCGTTCCCGGGCCTCAATGGCAGCTCGGTGCCCCTCGGCATCTTTTTTGTCTACGGCGGCGTCATCTTCTCCATGCTCACCGCTGTCATCTATACCATTAAGGGAGGGATGGCCATTAAACAGGCCATCGCGCATCCCGAGGATGAGGACATCGACTTTCTGAACCCCGAAATCGAAGACTAGGTCGTTGGGGTATGATTACGTACGGTACATTTTTTGCGGCACGTCCGCGTTAGATAGGGGTTGTCATGGACAACAAGGATAACAATATGCCTCAGAACGATAAGACTGCGGACGCTACCTGCGTTTTCCGTGTTCCTTCGAGCGATGTCACCGTTCCCGACCTTATGGCCAACGTGCGCATCACCGCTCCGGTTCTGTCCATCGTCAAGGGTCCGCAGACCGGAGCTGCCTTTGAACTCGAGGACGACGTGACCACTATCGGCCGCGATCCCGCGAACGGCATCTTCCTCAACGACATGACTGTCTCGCGCAGCCACGCACGCATTATTCGTGAGGGCCTGGGCGCCCGTATTGAGGATCTGGGCTCGCTCAACGGCACCTGGGTCGACGGCGCCATCGTCAACGGTGCTCCGCTGCATGACGGCTCTTCCGTTCAGATCGGTACGTTCACGCTCATCTACCACGAGAGCACGCCGGAGCGCATCGAAACCGGTGAGTAGGTAATGGCCGAACGCAACTATCTGAGTATCGGCCAAGTCGTCAACCTACTTCGAGGCGCATACCCCGATCTATCGAACTCAAAAATTAGATTTCTAGAAGATGAGGGGCTCATCGCCCCTCATCGAACGCCTAAGGGGTATCGCCAGTACTCCAAGGAAGACGTTGACCGTCTCGAGGTCATCCTGCACCTGCAGAAGACCCGCTACATGCCGCTCAACGTGATTAAGCAGCGCTTGGAAAACGCAACGGACCTGTCCACTTTGGCTTACGAGGTGGGTCTTCTGTCCGATGTCCCGCTTAAGACGGAGCCCAAGGAGACCAAGCAAAAGCTGCACCCCATCGAGACGATCCCCGATATGCTCGGTGTTGAGATCTCGTTTATCCGCTCCCTTGCCGAGAACGATCTTATCCGCATCATCAAGAGTCCGCAGAACCGTGAGCTCGTCGATGGCCGAGATTTCCCGATCATCCGTTACTGCTCGGAGCTGTCGCGCTTCCACATTGAGCCGCGCAACCTGCGCCAGTACGTATCGTCGGCAAACCGCGAGTCTTCGATGTTTGAGCAGGTGCTTGTGAGCATGCTCGGCATGGATACCTCCGATGACGAACGCGACGCCAAGCTCGAGCGTGCGTTTAAGAAGCTTCACGACCTGACGGAGGGTGTGCACACTGCGCTGCTCAAGAACCGCGTTTTTGAGTCGCTCAACGCCGTGGTCGAGGACGCCGACATCGATGCACTCGATGAGGAAATCGCTCGCTCCGAATCCACCAAGGCCAAAAACGAAGAAACTGCCGCACCGGCTTCGCACGAGGATTCTCTCGTAAAGCCGCTCAAGGTCGTCGCCCCTTCGCAATCCGGCACCGCCACCGCGGGCAAATAACAGCTGCCGCTTATCCGGCAACCCATTGAAAGGTCATGCAATGTACGACTTCGAATCTCAAATCGTCGACATCCCCGACTATCCCGAGCCCGGAGTCATCTTCAAAGACATCACGCCGCTCTTTGGCAATCCCGAGGCGCTCAAAGCCATGACCGATGCCCTCGCCGAGCACTTTGCCGGCATGGGAATCACCAAGGTCGTGGGCCCAGAGGCTCGAGGCTTTATGGTTGGCGTACCGGTGGCTGTAGCCCTTGGCGCCGGCTTTGTTCCCGCACGTAAACCGGGCAAGCTGCCGCGCGAGACCGTGAGCCAAAGCTATGAGCTCGAATACGGAACGGATTCCATTGAGATCCATGCCGACGCTATCAGCTCTAAAGATACCGTGTTGATTCTGGATGACTTGGTCGCGACGGGCGGAACCGTCGAGGCAACAGGTAAACTGGTGCGAGATATGGGCGCAAAGCTTGTCGGTTACGGTTGTATCCTTGAGCTTGCGTTTCTCAACCCGCGCGAGAAGCTCACGCCGTCTGAAGGCGATGTGGAGCTCTTTAGCCTGGTGACGGTGGACTAGCCGTTACCCTTAGTTACTGGAAAGGAAGCTACATGCGCACAGCAAACACGCACAAAAACATGGCACGCTGCGCTGCTACGGCAACCCTCGCTTGTGTTTTGGGCTTGGGCCTCGCGGCTCCTGCCTACGCCGATACCGCATCCGACCTTGCCGCTGCTCGAACGAAGCTCGAGCAGATCGGTACCCAAACCCAGCAGATTTACGATGAGCTCGCCACGCAGACGCAGGCGCTCGATCAGACTGCTGGCGAGATCACGCAAAAGCAGCAGGAGATCGCTGACGGTCAGGCCAAGCTCTCGACCTATGTCGCCGGCGAGTACAAAACCGGCGGTCTGAGCCTGCTTCAGGTTTTGACGGGTGTCGATGATCTGAGCGATATGCTCAACCGTCTGTTCTACTACGGCAAAGTTTCCAATAAGCAGGCTCAGACCATTCAAGAGGTCAAGGAGCTTAAGCAGCAGCTCACCGATAAGCAGGCCGAGCAGGAGAAGAACGTCGCCGCCACGCAAAAGAAGGTCGACGAGCTTAATGCTCAGCAGGCTGAAGCCCAGAACGTCGTAAATTCCTTGGATTCGCAGCTGCAGGCCGAGCTTGCCGCCGAGGCCGAGGCCAATGCCGCGCTGCAGGCCGGCATCAACGCCAGCACCGCCGAGAAGGCCACGGTGAGCAACGAGACTGCCGGTACGACCGAGAACACCAACAACGGTGGCCAGACCAGCAATAACAACAACCAGGGCGGTAACACTCCGGCTCCTACGCCGGCACCAGCTCCGACGCCGCAGCCCTCCACGCCTGCTCCGGCTCCGACGCCTTCTGCTCCGAGCCAGTCCGTCGATGGCGGTTCTGTTGTCTCGCGTGCATACAGCAAGCTTGGTTGCGCTTATTCCTGGGGCGGAATTGGCCCGAACAGCTTCGACTGCTCTGGTTTTGTTAGCTATTGCCTCACTGGTCGCTATTGCCGCCTGGGCACCACGGGTACCTTTATGGGCTGGACGCGTGTGTCCGATCCGCAGCCCGGTGACGTTGTGGTCAACTCGTACCACACCGGCATTTACATCGGTGGTGGTCAGATGATTCATGCTTCCGACTACAACACAGGTGTTATCATCAGCTCCGTTGCCGCCGGCATGAACAACAACTATATCTTCGTGCGCTACTAAGTCATCTTACACAGCGTGTGAATGTGGACCTCGTGGCTTAAAGTCGCGAGGTCTATTCTTTTGTCTCTAATCTTGTACGGCTATCTAGTATTCAAAACTAGATAGCCGTACATTCGGTTTGCAAGATGGCTATAATTGTTGAGGAACAATTAGAAAGGACCCTCTATGAGCTGGGCACTTATCTCCGATTCAAGCTGTAACCTCCGCGATTGGCAACCGACCGCGCCCCATACCACATTTGCATTTGCGCCCCTCAAAATTCGAGTGGGGGAGCGTGAATTCGTCGATGACCTTTCGCTCGATGTACATGAGCTCAACTGCGCTGTTCAGGCGGAGACGAACGCTTCTTCGAGCGCTTGTCCCAGCGTAGGGGAGTGGGCCGAGCTCTTCAAATTGGCAGACAAGACCATCTGCATGCCGATCTCTGAGGGCGTGTCGGGCAGCTACAACGCGGCAGCCACGGCTCGCGATATGGTTCTTGCCGAGGAGCCCGACCGGCAGATTCATCTAGTCAATTCGCGCGCAGCTGGCGGCAAAATGGACCTCATTTTCTTGCTGTTCGACCGCTATCTTGCAAGCAATCCGGATGTCTCATTCGAGGACGCTTGCGCATACTTCGATAGCCTCGAGCAAAACAGCAAGATCCTCTTTAGCCTGTGTAATTACGAGAACCTCGCCAAAGCCGGACGTATCCCTAAGGCAGCCGGCGTCATTGCCAACAAGCTCAATATCCGCATTTTGGGCACGGCGAGTGAGGCCGGTAAAATCGAACTCGTCGGTCACACGCGTGGCGAAAAGAAGATGCTCAACAAGATCATCGACACCATGGAAGCTGAGGGCTTTACGGGCGGTGAGGTCATCATCGATCACGTTGAGAATGAAGCTGGAGCCCAGGCGCTTACTGACCGCATAGTCGAGCATTGGCCCGGCTCCAAGACCATCATCATGCCCTGCAACGGCCTGGATTCCTATTACGCCGAGATGCACGGCCTCATCATCGGCTACGGCATGGCCGTAGCTTCGGGCAAATAACGTCCAACCAAGCAAAAATACGGGCGGGACAAAGCGACAGATGGCTCTTTGTCCCGCCCGTTTTATACTTCGGCTAGCTATTAAACCCGTTGAACTTGAGATAGCTCATCAAGTAAGCCTTCGAAACAAAGGATGAAACCGCGCTGCGCACAAGCAGCGACTCACGCGTTATCTGATGCGCCATATCGGGAACCGGCGTCTGCTCGACGGAAAACGCCGAACGAATCGATGCCTCGAGCTGATCGACCACATAATCGAAGGCCGTCGGGGCATCGTAGCTCAAACGCTGAATGTTAAAGAGTGCCTGCACCGCAGCAATAGGTAGCACCTGCTTAAAGAGGCAGATAGCGATCAGGCGGGCAATCTGCTCGCGGCCATATTGCTTTTTGACCGGAGCAGGCACCAGGCCGACCTTCACGTAGTTATTGATCATCGATGGCGTAATGACAGGGTGCTCAACGCAAATGGACAGCGGCTCCATCCACAGCGCAACATACTCAATCACCTGGTCGCGGTAGAGCGTCACATTGGGCAACTGGTTATAGCGCGGCAGACTCAACGTATTAAGTTTACGCACGATATCGGACTGAATGAATGCATCGGGCAGCACCGTGGGCTGAATATCCTCGGGCTTAATGCTGACCGACGAATCGGACATCGGAATAACGTATTTAGCGTGGTTCATAAGAGGCCTCCGTTCGTTTTCTATATTGTATTCTAGGTTATCTAGTTTTGCATACCACATAGCCGCTAAGAAAATTGGCGGGACAGTGCACTGATGCATCGTCCCGCCATTTAGTAAATTGATAACAACCTTACATAAGAAATATTATCGTACTTATCCGCGGAGAAACGCGTATGCGCTCGTTGCTGCTATGGCTCCGTCAGAAACGGCGGTCACAACCTGACGTAAGCGCTTGGAACGGATATCGCCAGCAGCAAATAGACCTGGCGTGCGGGTCGCCATGGATTCATCAGTCAAAATGCCGCCATCAGGCGCCAGATCGACAAGATGCTCAACAAGCTCGGTATGGGGTTGCGTCCCGGTAAAGACAAAGATGCCAAACGAGCCAGGCTCAAAGGTCTCAGCATGCGTCTTACCGCTTGCATTGTCCTTGAACGTAATTGTCGTGGGCATCGCTTCACCAGAAAGCTCAACAATACTAGTTTGGTACCTAACTGTAATATTGTCCTTTTTGAGTACTTTCTGAACAACACCATCAGGCGCACGGAACTGGTCGCGGCGCAGCACGATGGTCACACTGCTGGCAATGTCTGACAGGAACAGTGCCTCTTCGCATGCCGAATTGCCACCACCGATTACAAAGACCTGTTTGCCGCGGAAGAACATGCCGTCACATGTTGCGCAATATGAAACGCCACGACCGCGATAGGTATCCTCGCCAGCGAAACCTGCCGGACGCGGCGTGGCACCCATGCAAGCGATAACGCTCGAGGCAAGCGTATCGCCCATATCGTGATGCACCGTAAACAGCGCTGCATCGGCATCGTAATCGATACCCGTAACCACGCTCCATGTAACCTGCGCTCCCAGCCCCTCTGCATGTTGCTGAAAACGCTCGCCGAGTTCGGCGCCACTCAAGAGCGGAATGCCCGGATAGTTCTCGACCTCATTGGTCGTGGCGATCTGTCCACCCGACATGCCCTGCTCAATCACGGTCGTCGTCAGGTTGGCACGCGCAGCGTAAATGGCGGCAGCATAGCCCGCGGGGCCTCCACCGATAATCGCAACATCAATCGGCTGATCGGTAGTCATGAAGAATCCTCTCGTCGAAACGTTGTCGTTCTTTGCGCTCATACCCAAATTTACGTGAACATGACACTCATGCACTACAATGATAAATCGCGTAACAAAGCTGAAGGGGAGTTATCGATGGATCAAACGCAGACGAGCAATAGCGCTCCCCTGCCCATGCAAGCCACTCCCCAACCGGAGCAAATGACCGTTTTACCTGCACAAAAACCCCTGGTAACCATTGTGCACGCATCAGTTGGATCGGGCCACAAAGCCGCCGCCAACGCGATTGCACAAGCATTTGACCTTATCCGCGGCACCAAGGGAATCCCTGAGGATATTGAAATTGAAGTGCTCGATATCCTTGATTTTGGACGTATTAAATTCGACGGCAATAAGACCGCGGCTTCTTTTACGGGAGCCACACGCCCCATTTACGACCTGACCTGGCGATATACGCTTACGGGGCATCTTCTCTGGGGTGGCGGCACGGCATGGTCGCGAATTATGTTCCCCGCCTTCAACGAATATATTCGTAGCCGCAGGCCCATAGCCGTGGTTGCAACGCACATCACAGCAGCCAATGTTGCCGTGGGCGCCCGCGTAATTACGGGTATCGATTATCCGGTCATCTGCGTACCGACCGACTACGAAGTCGAGGGATGGTGGCCCCACAAGGACACCGATTTATTCTGTGTTGCCAACGAATTTATGGCCGAAACGCTGCGTCCGCGCAAGGTGCTCGAGACAAAGATTCGCATTACCGGCATTCCTATTCGCGCCGGATTCGACACGGATTACGATCGCGAGGAAGAGCTAGCTAAGTTCAACCTCCCCACCGAGAAGACCGTCGTGCTGGTAATGGCCGGTGCCAGCTTGCCTCAACCGTACGTTCGCTTTCGCGCGGAGATGGACCGCACCCTCCCCTTCCTACGCAGCTTCGAAGACATGCACTTTGTCTTTTTGCCGGGCAAAGACACCGAATATGCCACCCGCCTCAAAACGCTCTTCGACGCCATGAAGCTCGAAAACGTCACGGTTCTGGACTATGTCGATGATATGGCAGCGCTTATGCACGGCTGCGACCTGGCAATTCTCAAATCGGGCGGACTCACCGTCACCGAATGCCTGTGCGCACACCTGCCGATGATCCTGCTGGGCAAGTCCTATGGCCAGGAAAAGGCCAACACCACCATGCTCACCGGCATGGGCGCCAGCATGCATGTCACCACCGCACGAGAGCTCATCGTGACGTTGCGCCATCTCCACGATCATCCTGAGTCGCTCAAGGCACTGCTCATCAACGGCGAAGTACTACGCCGCCCCCACGCAGCCGAAGACATAGCCATCGCAACCATGGAGCTCGTAGGCAAACCCCAAAAGCGCAAACGAGCCTTCTGCCGCTTCTACTGGGGCGGAAAACCCGCGCATATCAGGTAGTGATTTACTGTCCGCTGACCGGCCCGACCCGCCTATATATCATCCCATGCTCAAACATTCTCGCTGCGCTGCGAAACTGCGCGTGGGACGATATATAGGCGGGTCGGGCCGGTCAGCTGCGTTTACGCACCACCAGCTGCGCCGGATCCCCCTATTAGAAGCTGCAAAGGCAAACCAAAGTAACCAAATGCAGTTAGCCGGTGCGACAAAGGGACTGTTCCTTTGTCGCAGCGGCATATCAAAAAGATTGATTATTGCTTTCAAGCGAGTAACCGCCCGCCTGCCTCTCACACATATCGTTCCACGCGCAGTTTCGCAGCGAGCGAAGCGAAGCGAGAATGTTTGAGCATGGAATGATATGTGTGAGAGGCGGGCGGGAGGGATACGAGCGCCCCTAGGCGACGCCGCTGGAGCCGAAGCCTCCTTTGCCTCGGTCGGTTTCGTCTAGTTCGTCTACTTCTACGAGGTTGACCGTGGGGACTTCTTGGATGACGAGCTGGGCGATGCGGTCGCCTTTGTTGATTTGGATGTCGTTGGTGGGATCCAGGTTGATAAGGATAACCTTGAGTTCTCCTCGGTAGTGGGCGTCAATGAGGCCCGGCGTGTTGACTATAGACAGGCCCTGCTTGATGGCCAAGCCGCTGCGGGGCTGGACGAAGCCGGCGTAGCCGTCGGGCAGGGCGATGGCCAGCCCCGTAGAGACCAGACGGCGTTCGAAGGGCTTCAGGACGCAGTCCTCGTTGGAGCGCAAATCCAAGCCGGCATCAGTGGGATGGGCGTATTTGGGAAGCTCGACGGTGGGATCGAGGCGCTTTATGTTGACGGTAATGTTGGACATGGAATCACCTTAGCTTGTCGAGCTCTTGCAGAAACTCATCGACGTCTTTGAAATCGCGGTAGACCGAGGCAAAGCGGATGTACGCCACCTTGTCAATCTTGGCCAAGCGCTTGAGCACCATGTCACCCAACTCATGGGACGTGACGGCCGTCAGCGTGCGAGAGCGCAACTCGACCTCGATGTCGTCGATAATCTCATTGAGCTTCTTAGTGTCGATATCGCGCTTGATGGTGGCTCGCATCAAGCCGACGAGCAGCTTATTGCGATCAAACCGCTGCTTGGTTCCGTCTGACTTAATGACCTCGATTGGGTCTTCGCATCGCTCGAACGTTGTAAAGCGGTAGTTACACGAGCAACATTCGCGACGGCGCTTAATGGTGTTATTTGACTCCTGCATACGGGAATCAACGACGCGGGTATGTGCCTTGCCGCATTTGGGACAGCGCATGGTACCTCCTCTTAAACGATAACAAGGGTACCATGCGCAGCGCGATAATGATTACGAACGAGCAGGAACCTTAAGATGCGCACCGGCGGCGAGCGAACCATGCTCCAGATGATTGACGTTACGGATCATGTCGGAAGTCTCTTGCGTGGAAAGGCCTTCGATTGGATATTCCTCGGCAAGCGACCAAAGAGAATCGCCAGTCTGAACGCGAATGGTCTCGTAAGTAATGTTGGAAACGGACTCGGCATACGCGGCGTGACGAGCGCTAAAGACCGAAGTAGCGAGGACAAAGAAGAGCGTAAGCGCAACGGCGACGGCGACAATCGTCGGAACCTTCAGGGCAACGCGGGCCGGCGCGACTACAGCCTGCTGATTGCGAGCAGGCTTTACGGTCAAAGGTTGAATGCCGGAGCGGCCACCCTGAACAACCGTAAAAGTGGGTTCTGCAGGCGTCTCGAGCTTAAGGGCGAGGTTTCCCTGGACCATATTCGTTGCGTTCATCATGTTCTCCTCTCGCGTGTTTTGCTGAGAACAGTTTTATCAAGCCGCGCGGACAAAAATGTCTAGCGCGAGAACGAATGTTCGGTTATTATTATCTTCGAACAGTTGTTCCTGTCAAGCAAAATTCGAACATTTGTTTGACATGGGTAGAGAGGATGCCCTGATGGCTCGCAAAATTACCAAGCGTCAGCAGCAAATTTACGACTTCATCAAGGAATATCAGCAGGAGAAGGGTTATCCGCCCAGCGTGCGCGAGATGGCTTCTGCCGTGGGCCTTTCCTCCCCAAGCACCGTGCACGCCCATCTCTCTGCCCTGGAGGCGCGCGGGCTGCTCAAGCGCGATGCCACCAAGCCGCGTGCCCTGGAACTCTTTAACGAGGACGGTTCCTCTGTCTCAATTTCTAAATCTGACGAGCCCACCGCACCTCGCGGAACGGTCTCGCTACCGCTCGTTGGTCGCGTCGCGGCTGGGATCCCCATTCTGGCCGAGCAGAATATCGAAGACACGTTTACTATCCCGACCGAAATCGCCACTGATCAGGGTTCCTTTATCCTTGAGGTGCATGGGAGCTCAATGATCAATGTCGGCATCTTCAATGGCGATTACATCATCGTCCGTGAACAAAAGAGTGCCATGAACGGCGAAATTGTCGTGGCCATGATTGATGGTTCGGCGACCGTCAAGACGTTCTACAAGGAGCAGGGACGTGTGCGCTTGCAGCCCGAGAACGACACTATGGAGCCTATCTATGCAACGAATCCCGTTATCCTGGGCAAAGTCGTCGGCTTGATGCGCCGGTTCTCGTAATGCAAAAACGCATCACCATCTTTGATACCGTCCGCGGGTTTACGATGATTTCTATGGCAGGTTTTCACGCTTGCTATGATCTTGCCTACCTGTACGGCTGGGATATGCCTTGGTTTACCCAGACTGTCTTTCAAGACGTCTGGCGCGCCAGCATCAGCTGGGTATTTTTGTTTATCGCGGGTTGGATGTGCACTCTTTCGCGCAACAATATCAAACGTGCCGCCAAATACGCCTTAGCAGCACTCGTTGTCTGGTTGGCAACAACACTTGTCTCAGTCGACGATTCGGTTAATTTTGGCATCATCTACTGCATGGCCGCATGCACCGGCATCGTGGCGTTGACCGATCCCGTCCTTAAGAAGATAACGGCGAGATGGGGCATGCCCCTATGCCTTGTGTTGTTCGCCCTCACCTGGAGCATCCCCAAAACGATCTATCCTGTCCCCTACCTGGCGTGGCTGGGATTTCCGAGCCCTGGGTTTGTCTCAGGTGATTACTACCCCATCATCCCGTTTATCTTTATGTATCTTGCAGGATACTTCGCCGCACACATAGCGCAGAGTATCGATAAGACCGTCCCTAGCTGGGCCTACGCCAACCCCCTGCCGGCGCTCGCCAGCCTTGGACGTCACGCTCTCCCCTTTTATCTGCTGCATCAGCCCATCATTCTGGGCATTTTGGAGCTCGTCTACTCGGTGCGATAACGCTCGAGCCGCGGTGCAATACGAGCCGGCAACTTCGCCACAATGCGAACGCCGTCCTCGAGATATTCCTCATGCAGAAGGGTTCCCTGCTCATGCACCAGCGTGATGAGAGCGCCCTCACGATACGGGATTTCAGCGGAGAGCAACACATCGGTGGCAGCTGCCTCGCGAGCAATCCGGTCGACGAGATCGTCGAGCCCTTCGCCCGTTTGAGCCGAGAACAGAACGGCCTCCGGATAGCGACGACGGAAACTCAATCGATCGACGCTATCGAGAAGATCGATTTTATTGAATACGGTAAGCGTTAAACGCTCTCCGGCGCCGATCTCATCAAGCACGCGGTCGACAGCCTCCAGCTGCCGCTCATAGTCCTCGTCAGACGCATCTACGACTTTGAGAATTAGATCGGCACCCAAAACCTCGGACAGCGTCGATTTAAAGGCATCGACCAGACCATGGGGCAGCTTTTGAATAAAGCCGACGGTATCGGTAATCGTCATGCCGCGACCGCCGGGCAGACGATACGAACGCGTCGTAGGGTCGAGCGTAGCAAACAGCTTGTCCTGCGAAAGTACCGTAGAGCCGGTCAGACGATTGAGTAACGTCGATTTACCGGCATTGGTATAACCGGCTAACGCGACGCGAAACGCCGGGGACTCAATGCGACTCTTGGATTGAACATCGCGACGCTGTTCAACCTGCTTGAGCTCACGACGAAGCGCAGCGATCTTATTACGAATGAGGCGACGGTCGACCTCGAGCTGACTTTCGCCCTGACCAAAACGTGAACCGATGCCGCCGCGCGTCTGCTCCTTGGCGAGATGGCTCCACATGCCACGCAGGCGAGGCAACAAATATTGAAGCTGTGCCAGCTGTACCTGCAGGCGTCCCTCACGCGTCTGAGCATGCAGGCCAAAGATATCCAGGATCAGTGCAGTACGATCGATAATCTTTACCGGCTCGCCCACGGCTTTCTCCAAATAGGATTGCTGCGAGGGGGTCAGGTCGTCGTCAAAAATAACGACATCGGCATCCATGCGATGCACCAGGCCGCACAGCTCCTCTACCTTACCGGAACCGATAAACGATTTAGGATACGGCTTTACCAAACGCTGCGACAAGCGTGCCACGCACTGGGCACCAGCTGTGTGGGCAAGACGCTCCAGCTCATCAAGCGAGCGATCGAGCGGCCATGCATTGTCGCGCCACTCAACACCAACTAAAATGGCACGCTCGGGCTCGGGTGCCGTGGGAACAAGGGGGAAACGGGGCATTAGGCAGCCTCAATACGATGCAGGATATCCTCAACGACCTCATCGATCGTACATTCATCCATATCAAACCACACGATACGGTCATCGCGCTTAAACCACGAAAGCTGACGCTTGGCATAACGACGCGAACGCATCTTAATGAGTTCGCGAGCCTCATCCATGCTCATCACGCCATTGAAAGCATCGATGATCTCTTTATAGCCAATTGCCTGCATCGACGTCAGGGCATCACCCAGCCCCTGGCCCATAAGACCGCGGACCTCATCGACAAGACCCTGCTCAAACATCAGATCGACGCGCAGGTTAATGCGTTCATAGAGCACCTCGCGATTTCGCGTCAGGCCAAACCATAACGCATGATAATGCTCGCGCGGAAAACTAAACTGCGATTTTTGCTGCGCATAGGAAACGCCATCATCGTGCATTTCGAGCGCGCGAATCACACGGCGCACGTTATGGGGATGAATAACAGCAGCCGATTCTGGATCGCGCTCGGCAAGCAAGGCATGCAGTTCTTCCTCGCCAATACGCTCGGCAAGCTCCTGATAGCCCGCACGACGATCGTCCTCAAGTTCACCCGAGGGAAAGTCCATCTCATCGAGGGCGGCCTTGAGATACAGCCCCGTACCTCCGCAAAAAACCGGCAGGCAACCCGAACCAAGGAGACGTTCAACATGCGCGCGAGCGTCGGCCTGATAAAGCGCAGCAGAATATGCCACACCCGGCTCTACAATGTCGACGAGACGCAGCGGCACCGTGCACTCATCGGGCGCCATCTTTGCGGTACCGATGTCCATGCCGCGATAGATTTGCATCGCATCGCACGACAGCACTTCGGACGAAAGACGAGCTGCCAAACGGTCGGCAACATCACTCTTACCAACCGCCGTCGGACCGACGATCGCAACGGCGGAAAGACCTGCCCCGGGAGAAACCATTAGCGCGGCTCGCCCACAACGGAACCGGACAAATACCAGGTCTTGGCAACGTCAACGTCGACATCAACGATCTTGCCAACAAGCTGATCGATGCTGTAACCCTCGGGGATAGGCGCATGCACGGTCTGATTCTTGGGACTCTTGCCCAGCAGGACCGCATCGTTCTTTTTACTCGTTCCCTCAATGAGCGCGGGAACCACAGTATGAAGCTCACCCTGGTTATACTCGTGTGCCGTGGTCTCGATAACCTTAACCAGGCGGTTGAAACGCTCGAGAATAACCTCATGCGGCGTAGGATCGTCAATCTCGGCGGCCGGGGTACCGGCACGCTTGGAATAGATGAAGGTATAGGCCTGAGCGTAGCGGACCGTCTCGGCAAGCGAGAGCGTCTGCTCAAAGTCTTCTTCAGTCTCGCCCGGGAAGCCAACGATAATGTCGGTCGAGAGCGCGATATCGGGCATGCGGTTGCGAATGCGATCAACCAGGCCCAGATAGTCCTCGCGTGTATAACGGCGATTCATCTCTTTGAGGATCCGCGTCGAACCTGACTGGACGGCCAGGTGCAGTTGCGGCATTACGGCAGGTGTCTCGGCCATGGCGTCGATGGTCTCGGGCAGCAGGTCCTTAGGATGCGAAGACGTAAAGAAGATGCGCTCCACGCCCGTATCACCCACGGCACGCAGCAGATCGGCAAAACGCGGCTTGCCAAACAGATCGCGACCATATGAGTTAACGTTTTGGCCCAGCAGCGTAATCTCACGCACGCCCTGGCGCACCAAACCGGTCACCTCGTCGACAATCTCCTCGAAGGGGCGGCTCTTTTCGCGACCGCGCACGTACGGCACGATGCAATAGGTGCAGAAATTATTGCAGCCCGTCATGATGGGCACCCAGGCGTGATACTGAGTCTCGCGATGCCACGGCATGCTCATGGCATCCGTATCCTCATGCTCATTGGTGCGGATATGACGCTTACCATCAAGGAACGCCTCGGCAATGAGCTCGGCCACATGTGCAATGGAATGCGTGCCAAAGATGACATTGACGTTATCGACGTTGGTGAGCAGGCCCTCGCCATCGCGCTGCGCGATGCAACCGCCAACGGCAACCACGCGCTTGCCCGAAGGCGAAGGCGGCAGGCTTTTGCAGGAATTGCACTGACCGTACAGGCGAGTATCGGCGGCCTCGCGCACGCAGCAAGTCATGAAGACAACGATATCGGCATGCGCGGGATCGAGCGCCATGAGGCAGCCATACGAATCAAGCAAACCGCTCACACGCTCGGAGTCGTGCTGATTCATCTGGCAGCCAAAGGTGCGGATAAAGTAGGTTTTACTGGCAAGAATATCGCGTACGGAACGCTGGTCCATGTGCATAAGTCCTAACGATGGGGAGCGAAACAAGGCAAGCAGAAGCTATGCCACAGGCTTAACATCATCCATGACGACGTTATCCATAGCAGCTCGATTGATCTGGTGAACGTAGATAGAAAGGCGGATGGCCGTGCGCGACTCCCCGTTAATGAGGATGTCGGAGAACACGGGCGCGCAGGAAATATCAAAACCGGTTGGAATCAAAAAACCGCGCGCGATAGCAACGGCCTTAATGGCCTGGTTGACGGCACCGGCGCCGACACACTGGATGTTGACGGGTACACCATCCTTGACCATGCCGGCGATGGCGCCGGCAACGGACGCTGGCGATGATTTGCTTGATACCTTCAGGCAATCCATGAAGAAACTCCTGCATTTAAAAGTACGTTTTAACTGCAATAACTGTATCGTACCGAGTGGACTCGGTAAAGGCACTATTCCTCTTTGGCAAGATCAAAGGTCACGGTGATTCGATCACGCGAAACACGGATCTTTGGGTCGCCGCAAAGGTTGAGATAGTACCGGGCGGCAAGGTCATTAAAGTCGCGCTCCACAGCACGCGAAAACTGTGCCATGTCATCCTTGGCAATACGTAGCCCGCGACGATCCTTCGCGAGATCGACAGGAGCCGGCGCATGCGAGGACGAATCACGCTCGCGCAGCAGACGCGCGGTCACACCGCGAACGGGCTTAATCTGCCCTGCCAAAATGCGATGGGCCGTGCGCTCGGACATCTCAAGACCCAAACCCGAACAAATACGGATAAAGTCCTCGGCATCAGAAGCAAGGCCTAAACGATCGACAACCGGAAGCTCGCTCTCGTCATCAATGAACAGGAGACGAGACGTATCGAGCCGACTTGACGCTTGAGCATAAAGGGTCGCGGCAATCTCAGACGGAGAACCGAGATAGACATCGCAACCACGCAACTCCTCGAGCGCAAACTCACAAGCAGCGCGAATAATATTATGTGGACCGCGAGCGCAGACATAACGTCCGTCCTCATCCTTGACGGCCTGGGGCCAGCTGGACTGATCGGCACGCTCACTGAGGCGGTCGGCCGCAACGCTTACCTTGAAGGCTGAACCAAGATCGACGCCGGACGTGACCATACGGGCCTCGTCGGTGTTCTGCTTAATCGAAAACAATGCCATGCCACGACCGTGAACGCCCCAACGGTCCATCTTCATGCTCTCGAGCTTGGAGGTAACGCGGGCATCAAAGATTCGCTCTTGCATATCCTGCGGAACGCCAGAACCGTTATCCAGAAAGACAAGCGTGCGGACGCCATCTTCCTTGGTCGTGGCGAGATAGACCTTGTCGGCGCCGGCATCGCGAGCATTACGGAGCATTTCGATGACGATGTCCTCGACATGCTGGATGTCGTGCTTAGCCTGGCGCCGCTCGGCCTCCGAAACGCGGAGGCGGACATACCCCTCGCCAAGGTTCTCCTCGACACGAAGGTTACCCTCCCCCGACATCGACGCGATAAATGAGATGAGCTCGTTCGCGTCGCTCATGTTATTTAGCGATATCGACAGCGCGGCTCTCGCGAATCACGACGACGCGCACCTGACCGGGATACTCCATCTCTTCCTCGATCTGATGGGCGATATCGTGAGCCAGAACCGTGGACTGGGCATCGGAAATCTTGTCCGGCTGGACCATGACGTGGACCTCGCGACCGGCCTGCATGGCATAGGTACGTTCGACGCCGTCATGGGAGTTGGCGATCTCCTCGAGCTTCTCAAGACGCTTGATGTAGTTCTCGGCAGACTCGCGACGGGCACCGGGGCGAGAGGCAGAGACAGCATCAGCGGCCTGCACCAGGACATCGAGTACCGTGTTGGGGTCGACATCGGCATGGTGAGCCTCAATAGCGTGGACGATAACGGGCTTCTCGCCATAACGGCGGGCAAGTTCGGCGCCGATGACGGCATGCGGGCCCTCGACGTCGTGGTCGATTGCCTTGCCCAGGTCATGAAGCAGGCCGGCGCGCTTGGCGGTCACAACGTCCAGGCCAAGCTCGGAAGCCATCACGCCGCACAGATCAGAGACCTCGAGGGAATGCTGAAGCACGTTCTGACCAAACGAGGTACGGTAGCGCAGGGCACCAAGGGTCTTGACGATCTCGGGGTGCAGATCGTGGATGCCGGTATCGAAGGCAGCCTGCTCGCCAGCCTCGCGCACGCGCTGCTGAACCAGGTCGGCGGCCTTGTGATACATCTCCTCGATACGGGCAGGGTGAATGCGGCCGTCGGCGATGAGGTTCTCGAGGGCGACACGGGCGGTCTCACGACGGACCGGGTCGAAGCTCGAAAGAACGACTGTCTCGGGCGTGTCATCGATCACGAGGTTGACGCCGGAAACCTGCTCGAAGGTCCGGATGTTGCGACCCTCGCGACCGATGATACGGCCCTTGAGGTCATCAGAGGGAATGTGCACGGAGGTAACGGTGACCTCGGCAGTGTAGTCGGCAGCGCAGCGCTGAATCGCCAGAGACAGAATCTCCTGGGCGGTCTTGTGGCACTCGGCGCGAACCTGCTGCTCGGACTCGCGAATGATCGTGGCGGCCTCGTGGGTGACCTCGCCGCGAACCTTATCGAGGAGCTCCTTGTGGGCGTCCTCGCGGGTAAGATCGGCGATACGCTCGAGCTCGGAGGTCTGCTTTGCGCAGAGCTCCTCGAGCTCACGGGAGCGCTTCTCGACCTGACCGGCCTGGCTGGACAGCTGATGCTCGCGCTTGTCGAGAGCGTCGTTGCGGCGATCGAGGGATTCCTCGCGCTGCATCACGCGGTTCTCGAGCGTACGAATCTCGTTCTTACGCTGCTTGTCCTCGGCCTCGGCGGCCTGCTTGTTCTTGATGATCTCCTCTTTAGCCTCGAGTAGAGCCTCTTTTTTGAGGGTCTCGGCCTGACGCTTAGCATCACCGATCAGGGACTCAGCCTGTGCGTGTGCCGACTGGATTTTTTCGTCGGCCTCGTGAAGACTACCCTGCTTGGCGGTGCGCATGTAGGCAATGGCGGCGATGGCACCCAAAACGATGCCAACGAGCGCTGCGATGATAGGCATGCTCACTCCTTTTTATGGATTCGTTACACAACAAAGCGAACCGTCCTTACGAACGGCTCGCGACATTTGAGTAATATGGGCGCAGCTTATGCGGGTCGGATACAGATAAACATATAAACAAACTCATCACAGATGAGCACATATCACAAAGCAAATGACGCTGTTTATCGTACGTTGAACCACAACAACTGTCAAATAAATGCCCCCAACACGGCGGCTAAAACGCGGTGAACGGCAGGGCCACAAAACGCATACGCCTAAACCGCACATTCCTCACGTTCGGCATCGAGACGTGCCTTAACGGCATCGGCGGCGATGTGATACGAGAAGCCCTTGCCCATCAAAAACCGAACCAGTTTTTCGAATCCGCGCGTCTCTGGAACACGCCGCTTGGCGAGCAGGGCTGACGCACGCGCCAAATCGTCTTCGACGGCAAAATAATCCTCGGGATAACCGGGAATGTCATCGAGCACGACATGACGGCGCTTGAGCTCGGTCTCGATTTTACGCTGTCCCCAACCGCGCCGCTTGCGTTCCTCGATAAAGTACGAGCAAAAGCGGTTCTCGTCTAAAAAGCGATACTCGGTGGCGCGCTCGACGGCGAAATCGATCGCGGACTGGTGAAAGCCGTAGCGTGCCAACTTGTCACGGACCTCACCCGTCGCATGGTCGCGTCGCGATAGCATCTCGGTCACCATGGTAAGTGCACATTTACGCTCGATGAGCTGCACCGCTTCACAAAAGTTATCCCAATCACAGGGAAGATCGGGGCGATTTTTGACATACAGGCGCGCGACCCGCACGGGAATCCAAATGGACCGCTCAAAACCGCCCTCAAGCTCACAATCGATATGTGCGCAAGGCTTTTTGGACGCATACCCGCTCGAGAACGAGGAGGCCGCCTTCTTATCGGGAAAGACGACCGTGGCCTCGGTTACCGTATACGACATGAGCGTAACCGCTACTCGTCGTCATCATCGAGCATGGCGGAACCATCGATGGCGTAAAGCTCGTCAAACTCCTCAGGCGCAGGCTGATCGGTCAGTTCGACCTCGGACGGAGCATCGTCATCAAACTCAAGCCCGCAGGCAAGGCGGACCTTATGCTCAATCTCGTCGGCGCAATCGGGGTGTTCGCGCAGGAACGCCTTGGCGGCCTCGCGACCGTTGCCGAGCTTGTCCTCGCCATAGGCAAACCAGGAGCCCATCTTCTTGCAAATGCCGCACTCGACAGCCATGTCCAGAATCGAGCCCTCCTTAGAGATGCCCGTACCGTACATGATGTCGAACTCAGCAGAACGGAACGGAGCTGCCACCTTGTTCTTAACGACCTTGGCGCGCACGCGGTTACCGATAACCTCATCCTTAAGCTTAATGCTGTCGATGCGGCGAATGTCGATACGCACCGAAGAGAAGAACTTAAGGGCGCGGCCGCCCGTCGTAGTCTCGGGGTTGCCGAACATAACGCCGATCTTCTCTCGCAGCTGGTTAATGAAGATGCATGTCGTGTTGGACTTGGACAGCGAGCCGGCGAGCTTGCGGAGCGCCTGACTCATCAGACGAGCTTGCAAACCGACCGTGGTATCGCCGATCTCTCCCTCGATCTCGGCACGCGGGGTCAGCGCGGCGACGGAGTCGACGACGATGGCATCGATGGCGCCGGAACGCACGAGCATGTCAACAATCTCGAGCGCCTGCTCACCCGTATCAGGCTGGGAAATCAGTACCTCGTCGATATCCACGCCAATGCGCGCGGCATACGTGGGATCGAGCGCGTGCTCGGCATCGATAAATGCCACCACGCCACCCATTGCCTGGGCTTCGGCCAGGATCTCGAGCGAAAGCGTCGTCTTACCGGAGGACTCAGGACCGTAAATCTCGACGATACGGCCGCGCGGCACACCGCCGATACCCAGAGCGGCATCGAGTGCCAGAGCGCCCGTGGGGATGGCCTCAACCTCAAGCTCGGGGCCGCCGTCACCATACCTCATGATGGAGCCTTGACCGAACTTCTTCTCGATCTCGGCCTTGGTGGTGGCGATCATCTCTTCGCGCTCTTTACCCGTCGTGGGTGCATGAACGGTACGTACGGGACCTGAATTCTTGGCCATGAATAGCCCTCCTCTTAACAACCTGCATCGATAATAAACGAACGGCTGTTCGTGGTCAACCGTTCAGGCCAATCATATGCAGGCAGTCTTTCCAAAACCCAACCAAACGCCGACCAAACACTGACCAAATGCTTGACCACAAAGGGCCGAATAAGAACAAGGAAGGCAAGAATACACCTATAACCAGCGCAAACGCTAAATTCGTCAGGGGTCTCTATCTCCACAATTAAGGGGGCCCTAAGGCCCCTGAAAACACGTCTATTCCATAGAGTTGAGCACAAGGGCAATGCGTCCCAATGCCTCCGCGACCGCATGGGCACGAACACACGAACGGTCGCCCTCATAGTGGCAGCGCACAGAGTCCGCGACCGGCACTTCCCCATCAGCCGCGCGATACGCCCAGCCAATATAGAAAGTGCCAGCCGGATCGTCCTCAGTGCCGCCACCGGGGCCGGCATAACCCGTTGCGCTCACTGCAATATCGCTCTGGTATAGCTCCAGCGAACCCGCCGCCATCTCGCGCGCGGTCTGATGCGACACCGCGGTATAGCGGTCGAGCGTCTCCTGATCAACACCCAAAACGCGATGCTTGATCTCATCGCAGTAGGTCACCGCACCGCCACGCAGCACCGCCGAGGCGCCCGGGATATCGGCAATCGTCGAGGCGATCATACCTGCTGTCAGCGACTCAGCCGTCGAAACCGTCACGCCCCGAGCGCTCGCGCGCTCGACAATATCGCGCGCCAGCTCCTCGTTATGTGCGGAAATCTGCTCAAAAGAGTCCGTCATACCCACTAGGACCTAGACCGAAAAGACGATCTTGCGGCAGTTCCAGAAGTACTGGGCGCCCGAGATAACGGTCAGGACAACGGCAACGGCGTACAGGAAACGCGACACCGAGTAGATGCCGAGCGTCAGCGCCAGCGGGCCAAGGTGCAAGCCGGCCATCGCAAAGACGCACAGGTAACCGCAGATGGAGACCATCGTGGTCGCCGTCTTGTACTTGCCGAGCTTATCGGCCGCAACGACAACGCCGGCGGCACTCGCAACCATGCGCAGGGCGCTTACCAGCAGCTCGCGGAACAAGATGATGAACACGGACCAAACCGACACGGCACCAAAGTCCAAGAATAGCAGCAGGGCCGAGAATACGAGCAGCTTGTCGGCGATGGGGTCCAAGAATTTACCGAAGTCGGTAATCTCGTTGCGCGAGCGCGCCAGGTAGCCGTCAACCTTATCGGTGCACGACAGGATGACGTACAGAATGAAGGCAGCGGCGGCGAGCGGGCCGTCGAAGGTGCTCCAATCTGTACCGGCAACACTCGTGTGAGAAAGCGCCGACACGATCATGAACACCGGGATAAAGACGATGCGAACGCACGTCACGATGTTGGCGGGCGTCCAAACACTCGTCAGTTCCTTATTGCTCTCGTTTGCCACGACGCTCTCCTACTCCACAACATGGCCGATAAGCTCATAGCAGAAGCTATCGGTAAACTCGACCGTCAGAATATCGCCCACAGATGCCTCGCTGGCATCCAGATGCACCGCGCCATCGGAATCAGGCGCCTGGAACCAGGCATGTCCGATCAGCTCGGCGCCGTCCTCGGTCTCTTCGATACCGTCGACAATCACCTGGGCGCGCTCGCCCACATGTGCGGCAGTTGCAGCAAAACCGAGCGACTCGACCAGGTCCATGGCCTCCTGGGCGCGCTCGAGCTTGACCTCTTCGTCGACCTGGCCCTCCATCTTGGCGGCCAGGCTGCCCTCCTCCTGCGAGTAGGCAAAGACGCTCGTGTAGTCGAAGCCGACGGTGTCCATAAAGTCGATAAGGTCGCGGAACTCGTCGTCGGTCTCGGTCGGGAAGCCGACCATGGCCGTGGAACGAATCACGATGCCGGGGATGCGCTCACGCAGATCGCGGAACAGGGCCTCGAGCTCCTGGCGCGAACCAGAACGGCGCATAGCCTTGAGGATGCGCGCGTCGCAGTGCTGCACGGGGATATCGATATAGGGCAGCACCTCGGGCGTATCACGAATGGTCTCAATGAGCTCGTCAGTCATGCCCTCGGGCTGCAGGTAGAGCACACGGACCCAGACGTTCTGCGGACGCACGGCCTCGGCGACGGCGCGCAGCAGCTGCGCCAGATTGCGCGGCGAGCCATCGGTGACGTCTTCGTCGGCAAAGTCGGTGCCCCAAATACCCGTGTCCTGGCCGATCAGCACGATCTCGCGCACACCGCCGGCAACCAGGTCGCGCACCTCGGAGATAATGCTCTCGGCATTGCGCGAATGATAGCGACCGCGAATATAGGGGATCATGCAGAAGCTGCAGAAGCGGTTGCAGCCATCGGAAATCTTGACGTAAGCAACGGCGCCCTCGACAGTGCGCTTGACTTGCGGAATATAGGCAGCGATCTCACGCTCGACACCCAGCACGCCATCGATGACCGCCACGATGCCGTCCTCCTCGTCGGCCTTCACAAAGGCAGCGACCTCGGGCAGTTCATCGGGCAGGTCGTCGCCATAGCGCGACGGCACACAGCCGCACATGACGATGGGACAAGAACGAACGCCGTCCTGAACCTCGTTGGCGAGCTCGAGCGTGGTCTCGATGCTCTCGGACGTTGCGGAGGCGAGGAACGAGCATGTATTGACGATGGCGATATCGGCATCCTGTGGGTCGAATGCCTCCTCGTAGCCCGCGGCGGTCAAAAGAGAACGCATGCGGTCGGTGTCAACCTCGTTCTTAGCGCACCCGAGGGTGATGTAGAGCACGGAGCCCAACGGTGTATCCATGTTGGAGAGCAGTCCTTTCGAATGATATTAGCGGTAGTTGGTGAACTGCAGCGGCTGGCCGTAGTCCTGGTCGCGCAGGAACTGGATCACGGTCTGCAACGCGTCCTTCGAAGCAGAGGAAACACGCAGCTTGTCGGCCTCGATAGTCACCTTGACCTTGAGCTTTTGGTCCTTGATGTCCTTGTTGATCTTCTTAGCGGTCGCCTGGTCGATACCCTCGACGATATGGCCGAGCACGCGCACGGTGCCGCCCGATGCCGCCTGCGGAGCATCCCACGAGACAGCCTTGAGGTCGATGCCGCGCTTGATGAGCTTGGAGCTCAGCACGTCGATAATCTGCTTGGAGACAAAGTCGGCCGGGGCGTTGATCGTAAAGAGCTTGTCGCCCTTCGAAAGCTCGATCGTGGCGCCGGAATCCTTCAGGTCATAGCGCTGGGAAATCTCGCGCGTGGTTTGCTGGAAGGCGTTGTCGACCTCTTGCATGTTGACCTCGGACACGACGTCGAAGCTGGAATCTTTAGCCATGATGTTTCCTTTCGCGTACGAGCGACTTAGTAGCTATCGTACGAATAGTCGGTAGAATCGGTGGACGTCTGGCCGTCAGTTGCGGTATCGGCGCCATCCGTGGACTGGGCATCGGTGCCGTCGGTGGTGTCGGTACCATCGGTGGTGTCGGTACCATCAGAACTTTCACCATTCTCGGAACCAGTCGTCTCCTTCTTGGGAACGGTGATCGTCACACGCGCCACGCCCGAGGTCTTGGTATCGTAACGGACCTTTTCGCCGTTCTTGGTAACGGTGACATCGGAAGGCTTGGACGTGGTGATCTCGATCGAGGACTCAGGCGTGTACTCCTGCTCAAAGGGGCCAGTCGCCTGGGCGCCATAGACCGACTTGCCATCGACCTTGACCTCAATCCAGGCGGTCTTTCCCTTGGCAACGGAGACCTTGACCTTCGTTACCTCGTTTTCTTCCTTTTTAGCCGTCGTCTTGGTGGCGTCCGAATCGGTCGACTCATCCGTCGCCTCATCGGTGTCTTCGTCCTCGTCGACCGTTTCGGTCTTCTTAGAAGACTTCTTGGGCGTCGTCTTGGTAGCAGTGGGCGTCTCGGGCGTGGTCTCGGGCGTCGAAGATGCGCAGCCGCGCAGAAGTACCACGATGAGCACGATCAGCAGCAACGCCACGGCACCGATGCCGGCGTAGACGATACGCGGATCGAGACCGTTGTTTTGAGGAGTACGGGAACCGCCGCGTCCACGACTGGAACTGCTGCAGCCGCCTCCCTGAGGCATACGACCACGATTGCTGTCGGAACGGCCGAGATAGCCACCCTGGCCCTGAAGGCTGCGCTGACCCGAGCGGGGCGCAAGTTCACCGCGGCCTTGATAGCCACGCTGGCCCGCACGCGGAGCCGAAGAGCGCTGGCCATACGGCTGTGATTGAGAGCGAAGACGCGGCGTCACCTGCGTGGCATCGGCGTCCGCATAGCCGCCGAGAGCACGACCGGCAGAGACACCACGGTAGCCACGATCGGAATAGCCGCCATCTCCGTAGCCGACACGGGGATCGCGCACCACACCGCGGGCAGCGGGAAGCGCACGATCGTCGGGCATAGGCGTGCTGCGGAAACGATCGCGCTGAGAACGGATTTCCTCACTGGACCCCGTCTCGGTAATATAGCCAGCCTGCTGCGGACGCTGACCATAACGCGTCGAACGACCACCCTGAACCATCAGGAAGCGCCCATTATCCACCGAGGAACGCGAATTGACATAGCCGGCGGCGTCCTGGAAACGACCGCCCTGCTGCGACGTCTCGCGCTCATATGCCATCAGCTCGTCAAAGTAGGCATTGACGACCTCGCGTGGATTGAGGCCCAAAAAGCGAGCATAGCTCGAAATCATGCCCTGCGCATAGCCGCGCGGCGGCATCGAAGCAAAGTTACCGGTCTCGAAAAACTCGATGATCTGCGGCCTGATTTTGATGGTGTTGGCGACCTGCTGAATGGAAAGGCCCATTCGGCGACGCTGCTCGAGCAGCATGTCACCAAAGCGTGCAGCCATCAGAATCCTCCAAACTCACGATCTTCACGTGCCATCTCGGCGTCGACAGATTCCAGCGCGGCAAGCCCCTCCTCGTCCAACAGGACCTCGCGCGGCTTGGAACCGTCGGGCGGGCCGACGACACCCTTTTCTTCCAGCATGTCCATAATACGCCCGGCGCGCGCATAGCCAACCTTCAGACGACGTTGCAGGCCAGATGTGGAGCCCAGCTGCGATTCCACCACAATATGGGCGGCTTCCCAGATGAGCGGATCATCGTCTTGCGGCTCGGCGACTCCGGTGCGGACAATGCCGCCGCCACCCGCCATGGACATGGAAGCGGGCGCCACGGCGGACAGAATCTCCTCGTGGTAGTCGGGCTCGCTTTGCGACTTGACGAACTCGACAATCTCGTTGATTTCGTCGTCCGAGACAAAGCAGCCCTGGATACGGCGGGGCTTGCCCCAGTCGACCTTGGAGAACAGCATGTCGCCCAAACCGGTGAGCTTCTCGGCACCCATCTGGTCGATGATGACGCGCGAGTCGATGCCCGTGGCGACGTTAAAGGCGATGCGGTTGGTGATGTTGGCCTTGATGAGGCCCGTCACCACGTTGGAGCTGGGGCGCTGCGTGGCAACGATAAGGTGAATACCGGCGGCACGGCCCAGCTGTGCAATACGCACGATCGAGGCCTCGACATCCTTACCGGCGACCATCATCAGGTCAGAGAGCTCGTCGATGATGATGACCAGGTAGGGCATCTTTTGCGGCGGGTTGTCGTAATGCTCAAACTCGCCGGCGGCCTGCTTTTCATTGTAGGTCGAGATCTTACGCACGTTGAGACGCTCGAAGACCTTCAGGCGACGCTCCATCTCGGACACGGCCCATTGCAGAGCGCTCGCGGCTTGCTTGGGCTCGGTCACCACGGGCACATAGAGATGCGGCAGGCCGTTATAGCCCGCAAGCTCGACGCGCTTGGGGTCAACCATGATCAGGCGAACGTCCTCGGGAAGGGCGCGCATGAGCAAGGTCGTGATGATGGAATTGATCATCACCGACTTACCAGAACCGGTCGTACCGGCAATCAACAGGTGAGGCATCTTGGCGAGGTCGGCGACAACCGGCGTGCCCTCAGCGTCGCGGCCGATGGCGAGCTCGAGCGGACCGCCCTTCACATAGGGCAGCACGTCGCCCAGATTGACGTTCTGGCGCTTGCGGTTGGGAATCTCGATGCCCACGAGCGAGGTGCCGGGGATCGGGGCAAAGATACGCACCGACTGGGCAGCGAGCGAAAGCGCGATATCGTCCTCGAGGCTCGAGATTTTGCTCACACGCTCGCCCTCACCGGGCTGCAGTTTAAAGGTCGTCACCGTGGGGCCGGCGATCCAGCCGACCACGCGGGCACTGCGGCCAAACTCAAGCAAGGTGGATTGCAGTGACTCAGCGGTCTGCTCCAGCTCCTTGTCCGAAGACGCGGCGGAAGCCGACTGCGGGTTGGCATGCAGGATTTCGAGCGGCGGAAGCTTGAGGCCGTCCTCTTCTTCGCCCTCGTTATCTGCGGCGCCGTCGTCCACTCCCCCATCACGAGCCGCAGCCGATTCGATAGCACTCGTGGCAGGCGCATCGGCAACCTTGGGATGCTTCAGGAAGTCGGGAATCTGAGGTGCGGCCGAGACGGGATTCACGGCAAACGGCGGCTCGGACTCGTCGATCTTATCGGGGTCGTCTTCCATCGAAAGCTGGCCGGTTACCTGGCCGCGCTTTGCATGGCGACGCGGCAGCAAAGTTGTCTTTGCGGTCTCAATCGGAGCCTCATCGTCCTCGTCATCGCCCTCGGTGAGCTCAATCTCGCTATCGGACCAAGACGGGTCGGGTTCACTCGTATTGAGCTTAGGCGCAACCTTGCCCTTCTTGGCATGGCGGCGCGGCAACAGCGTGGTCTTGGCTCGCTCGGCTTCAACCGACTCGGATACGTCGACAAACGGGTCATCGTCCTCGTCATCATCCAAAACCGGGTCGACATCGCCACCCATGACCGTGGTCACCGCGGCGTCAGTCCCCTTCTGGCGCAGAATGCTCAGGTGCGGACGGGCGACGCCGGGAACCGACAGGGCCTCTTCATCGCCCCACGGGCTCGCATTGACATCGGCACGTCGACGCTCGGCAAAATCGGCAGCGCGATCGCGGGCAGAGCGCAGCACGCCGCCCACCGAAAATCCAATGATAACCAGGCCCACAACGACAAGCCCCAGCAGGACTACCATGGCGATGGGTTTACCCAGGGCGTTTTGCAAGGCACTGGCGATAAAGGCGCCAATGTAGCCGCCCGAGGTGGAAAGGTTTTGCGGCGTGAACATGAGGTCGCACGAATCGCTCGTGCCCGGCACCATCAGCGACAGGATGGAGACAATGGCCACAAAGACCACGGCACCGCCAGCGACCGAACGGACGTTGAGCGGCGAGTCCTCGCCCAAAAAGAGCGTGGCGGCAAACAGCAGGATGACAATCGGCAGCACGTAGGCGCCCAGACCAAAGCCCAGGTGGTAGAAACCGGCAACAGCGGCCGTCACGGGCGCCGTTGCCGGGGAAATCACGGCAATGAAGGACGCAATCGCCAAAACGGCGATGACCACGCCGGCGATATCGCGATTGGCCGAGGGCTCGACCAGAGGCTCGAACTCATCGAACTCGGCCTCGTGGCCCTTATTGGCACGCAGATGGGAACCGGCACCCTTAGCAGATGCCGGCTGGTTGTTGGCTTTATTGCCCTTGGCGTTTTGTGCAGATCCGCGCGCCAAACTAAACCTCCATGACGACCGGAATGATCATCGGACGGGTGCGCGTACGGCTCCATATAAAGTTGGAGAGCGAATCGCGCACGGCCTTGCGAATGGCATCGGAGCCGCTGCTGGTAAAGCTGAACTTGCCCTTCTCGATCGTCTTCATGATGGATGCGGAGGCATCCTCGGAGAACTGGTCGTCGATGGCAAACGAGACACCGCGGCCCGAGAACTCGATGGCCTCGATCTTCTTGTGCTTGAGCGAGACGATGGCAACGGCCGTGACCATACCGTCGTTGGCGAGCTTCTGGCGATCGCGTAGGACGATGGGGTCGGTATCGCCGATGCGCAGGCCGTCGACATAGACGACGCCGGACTCGACGGGCGTACCGCGTTTGACGATACCGCCGCGCATCTCGAGCGTGTCGCCGTTATCGAGGATAAAGATATGATCGTCCTTGAGACCCATCTTACGGGCCAGCTGGGCATGGGCGCGTAGATGCACGGCCTCACCGTGAACCGGCATAAAGTACGTGGGCTTGGCCATGGCCATCAGGAGCTTGAGCTCCTCCTGGCTACCGTGACCGGAGACGTGGACGAGAGCGCGGTTCTTATCCCACACGTCGCAGCCGAGCTTGGCCAGGCTGTTGACGACCTGCTGGACGGCTTTCTCATTGCCGGGAACAGGAGTTGCCGAGAGGATAACGGTATCGCCCTCGTGAATGGAGAGCGTCTTGTGCTCGCCATTGGCCATGCGGGACAGGGCCGACAGCGGCTCGCCCTGCGAACCAGTGCACATGACGACGATCTTGTCGTCAGGCAGGTTATCAATATCGAAGGCATCGATGATATCGGCATCATCGATGTTGAGATAACCGAGCTCGCGCGCCACGCGGGTGTTCGTGAGCATGGAGCGACCGGTCACAACGACCTTACGGCCGCACTTGCGGGCGGCATCGCAGATCTGCTGCAAACGATGGATGTGGCTCGAGAACGATGCGACGAACACGCGACCCGGGGCGTTCTTGATGGCGTGCAGCAGGTTGGGACCAACCTCGGCCTCGGACTTGGTAAAGCCGGGAACCGTGGCATTGGTGGAGTCGGAAAGCAGCAGGTCGATGCCCTGCTTGGCAAAGCGGCTGATAGCGGCATAGTCGGGCGTGACGCCGTCGATGGGCGTCTGGTCGAGCTTAAAGTCGCCGGTGTGCATAACGGTGCCCTGGTTGGTGCGAATGAACACGCCCAGAGCGCCGGGGATGGAGTGCGTCATCGAGAAGAAGTCGAGCGAGATGCCGCCGAGGTTGACATGGCTGCCGCCCTTGACCTCACGGAACTTGGGTGCGCGGATGCGGAACTCGGAGAGCTTGCCCTCGATAAAGCCGAGCGTCAGCTTGCTCGAGAAGATGGGCACCTTATTGTTGAGGTCCTGCAGCAGATACGGAAGCGAACCGGTGTGGTCCTCGTGGCCGTGGGTGACGATGATGCCGCGGAGCTTCTCCTCGTTCTCAAGAACATAGGTGTAGTCGGGAAGCACCAGGTCGATACCGGGCTGGGAGTCATCCGGGAACATGAGGCCAGCGTCGACGAGCACCATGTCGTCGCCGCACTCGAAGACCGTCATGTTCTTGCCGATGCCGTCAAGGCCGCCAAGCGGGATGATCTTCAAGGGAGATGATTTTTTAGCTGCCATAGGTAAGTGTGGTTTCCTTTCTTCGAAACGGGTCTGGAACAACCGACGGGGCGCTTCTGGCAAACCGACCGCCGGGAACGTACAAATATGCATCGCAGAGTCGATGCAATAACCACAGTATGATACCCATTTGCACAACAACAGACCACCCATGCATCAAAGCCCCATCTGAACTGGTCTATCCCGCCGGTTTCCCGTGGGGCGGGCGCTGATGAAGTTTCCTGCTCTACAGTCCTGCTCACGACGGAGGCCACATTAAGTGGCCTCCTGTTCGTGCGGAACTCGCGATAAACTTCATCAGCGCCCGCCCCACGGGAAACCTGCCAAAAAGGGACAGGTTTGTTTTGGTCGGTTTTATCTGGGAAGATGCTGCTGCGGCTATCTACAGATCTGAAATCTGACTACTGAATAGACTGTCTAGCTAAATAGCGAGCGGCACTAACCAGCCCTTTTGCTTGCGACCGGGAGGGGCGCATATGAAGTTTATCGCGAGTTCCGCACGCAAAGGAAAGCACTTAATGTGCTTTCCGTCTTGCGCAGGACTGTAGAGCAGGAAACTTCATATGCGGCCCTCCCGGGCGCAAACAAAAGGGCGACCCCTTAGGAGTCGCCCTTGCATGAGCTGCTTATGTACGGCTGTTACTCGGCGTCGTGGTGACGGCGGGGCTTGCGGCCTCCGTTGTCGCCGGGACGGCGCGGACGGTCGCTGCGCTCGGAGCGCTCGCGACGCGGACGCTCACGGCGCTGGAAGTGCTCGCCGTCGCCCTCGGAGGAACCCTCGGCGCGAGCCGGAGCCTCAGGCTTGTCAAGACGATCGAGCGAGATCTTGCCGCGATCATCGACCTCGATGACGACGACCTTGACCTCGTCGCCCACGTTGAGGACATCCTCGACCTTCTCCACGCGGCCCTTGGCAACGCGGGAGATGTGCAGCAGGCCGTCCTTACCGGGCAGCAGGTTGACAAAGGCGCCGAAGGGCTGGATGGAGACAACGCGACCGGTGTACTCCTCACCCGGCTCGGGAACCTTGATGATGAGCTTGATGCGCTCGACGGCCTGGTCGACGGACTCGCCGGTGCCACCGACAAAGACGGTGCCATCCTCCTGGATGTCAACCGAAGCGCCGGTCTCGTCCTGGATGCCGCGGATGACCTTACCGCCAGAACCGATGACGTCGCGGATCTTATCGGTCGGAACCTGGATGGAGACGATGCGCGGAGCGGTGCTGCGCGTGGTATGACGCGGCTCGGGGATCACATCGAGCATCTTCTGCAGGATGAAGGCGCGACCCTCCTTGGCCTGCTGCAGAGCGCGGGCCAGAATGTCGAAGGTAAGGCCAGTGGCCTTATTGTCCATCTGCAGAGCGGTAATGCCCTCGGTGGTGCCGGTGACCTTAAAGTCCATGTCGCCCAGGAAGTCCTCGAGACCCTGGATATCGGACAGGACCACGGTCTTGCCCTCCTCCTGGATCAGGCCCATGGCGATACCGGAGACCGGGCGTTTAATGGGCACGCCGCCGTCCATAAGGGCGAGCGTAGAGCCGCAGGTCGAAGCCATCGAAGAGGAGCCGTTGGACTCCATGACCTCGGAGACGACGCGGATCGCGTAGGGGAACTCGTTCTCGTCGGGGAGCACCGGAAGCAGGGCGCGCTCGGCCAGGTTGCCATGGCCGATCTCGCGGCGCTTGGGGCTGCCCATACGGCCGGTCTCGCCGGTGCAGAACGGCGGGAAGTTGTAGTGGTGCATGTAGCGCTTGCCCTCGGTGGGCTCGATGGTATCCAGACGCTGGCCCTCGTTGAGCATGCCGAGCGACAGGACGGAGAGCACCTGCGTCTGGCCGCGCTGGAACAGGCCGGAGCCGTGAACGAGCGGCAGGTAGTTGTCCTTCACCATGATGGGACGGATCTCATCGGCGGCACGACCGTCAACGCGCTCACCGGTCTCGACGACCATGGTGCGCATAGCCTTCTTCTCGAGCTTCTTGAGCGCCACGGGGATCTCGCGCTCCCAAGCGGCCTGCTCCTCCTCGGTGAACTCGGCACGGATGGACTCCTTCAGAGCCTCGACCTTGCCGATACGGGAGAGCTTGTCGGCGTCGCGAAGGGCGGCTGCCATCTCGTCGTAGTGGGCGAAGATGCGCTCCTGGACCTCCTCGACGGGCTGGTCGAGCGGGTACTCCTTCTTGACGATGGCGCCGTTGACCTGCTCCCACTCGGCGACAAACTCGTCCTGAGCCTGGCAGAAGGCAGCAAGGGCCTCCTGGCCAAACTTCATGGCGGCGAGCATGTCGTCCTCGGAGATCTCCTCGGCGCCGGCCTCGACCATCGAGATGAAGTCGGCGGAGCCACCCAGCTCCAGGTCCAGATCGGAGTTCTCGCGCTCCTCATAGGTGGGGTTGACGATAAACTCGCCGGTCTCCACGTTGCGGCCGATGCGCACGCAGGCAAGCGGGCCCTCGAAGGGCACGCCGCCGAGCGTCATGGCCAGGGAGGCACCCATGACGTTGATGACGTCGAAGGGGTTGACCTGGTCGGCGACGAGCGAGGTGGCGACAATGTGCACCTCGTTGCGGAAGCCGTCCGGGAAGCTCGGGCGAATCGGACGGTCAATCATGCGCGCGGTGAGCGTGGCCTTCTCGCTGGGACGGCCCTCACGCTTGAGGTAACCACCCGGGATGCGGCCGGCTGCGTACATCTTCTCGTTGAAGTCGACGGTCAGCGGGAAGAAGTCGTAGTTCTTGCGCTCCTTGGAGACAACCACGGTGTCGAGCATCGTGGTGTCGCCCTGCTTGACCAGGCAGGCGCCGGTGGCCTGCTTGGCAAGCTCGCCGGACTCAAAGGTGTAGGTCTTGCCGTACAGCTCAAAGGTCTTGGATACGAGTGTCATTGTTCTCCTTTACCCCACAGGCCCCTTGCCTGTGGGCTTCTCATGTGACGCGGGCCCCCTGCCCCCGCCACGCTTCAGAGCGTGATTGTTCGCGCCCTTACACAAAAAGAGCGCCCCGCTGCGCAGGACGCTCTTAGCATGTACAAATCCTTACTGGATGTTGTCGCGGATGCCCAGAGCCTTGATGAGCTCACGGTACTCGACGATGTCGTTCTTCTTGATGTAGGAGAGAAGACGACGACGACGGCCGACGAGCATGAGCAGGCCACGACGGGTGTGGAAGTCCTTCTGGTGGGACTTCATGTGCTCGGTCAGCTCCTTGATGCGCTCGGACAGGATGGCGACCTGAACCTTGGGGTTGCCGGTGTCGACCGGGGTGTTACCGAACTGGGCAGTCAGCTCAGCCTTGCGCTCTTTGGAAACAGTCATTGTTTCACCTTTCGTTTCTTGTCGCCCGCGGGCGACACTATTCGCCTCGGACTGGGAAGCCGTCGGTGGAGCGAGCATCCAAGGTCGAGGTACCAACAGGTCGGTATGTTACCACAAGCAGACCGCCCATGCGCATCATCACCGACCCAACATGAATTCCATCGCACGGAGGCGCTGGTCGGTGTGCGTCGCAGCCCACACATGCGAAAGCCCGAGCAAGAACGCCGCCGTATGCGGGTCGATTCGCTCGACCATGAGTGCATCGAAGGTCATGGACATGAGGGCGCGCAGCCACTCGACCTCACCGGTCGAAACCAGCTCGGCACCCGGAACGCTCGACGCGCACGAACCGCACATGAGCCCGCCCGCCTGGGGCGAAAAGTACGACAGCATGGGGTCTCCGCACAGCACGCAGGCCGAAAAATCGGGTCGATAGCCCACGTGCGACAGAAGTTTAAAGACAAAGGCCGCCACGAGCAGGTCCATATGTGCCGAGTCGAGCCCACAGCCGACAAGCGTGAGCGCCCGCTGCGTGATGGCAAAGGTAAACGGGTCCTCGGCGTCCTCGAATGAGCACACGCGCGCGACCTCGGCAATCGCGCTTGCGGCGCAGGTCGTCTCGTAATCGGGCGCGGCGCCAACCGGCGCTTCCAAAAGCTCGGCCTGAGAAACCACGTCGAGCGACCGTCCATGCGCAAGCAGCAGATCAACGGTACAGAACATCTCGCAGCGCGCAGCCAGGCGTCCGCCGGGTTTGCGGGCGCCCTTTGCCACGGCACGAACCTGCCGACCCCGCTCGTCAAGCATCGTCAGGATCAGGTCCGTCTCTTTGAGCTTCGTCTTATCGAGCACGAGCACTTTCGTGCGATATGTACGAGAACCTGCCATACGCGCCGCGTGTCCCTAATCCTCGGCGTTGTAGCCAAAACGGCGAATCTGAGCCTCGTCGTCGCGCCAACCGGCCTTGACCTTCACGTCCAACTCCAAAAAGACCTGCGTGCCAAAGATGCGCTCAAGATCGCGACGGGCGTCGATACCGATATGCTTGATCATCTCGCCGCCCTTGCCGATGATGATGCCCTTTTGGCCCTCACGCTCGACATAAATGGTGGCGTGCACACGCAGCACCTTCTTGGTCTGCTCGAGCGCATCGCAAATAACGCCAACGGAGTGCGGAATCTCATCACGGGTGCGGCGCAAGACCTTTTCGCGCACAAACTCGGCAACGAGCGTCTCGTCGGAAGCGTCGGTACCCATGTCCTCGGGGAACCAACGCGGACCCTCGGGCAAAAAGTGCGCAACGGTCTCGATGAAGGCATCGACGTTAAAGTTCTTGACCGACGACGTCACGATCTCGTCGTCATATTCCATAAGCTCGTGGGCGGCCTTAAGCTGCTCCATGACCTGTGCGGGGTCGGCTTCATCGGCCTTGGTGAGCACCAGGACCTTCTTGGAACGGGCATTCTTGACACGCTCGGCAACCCAGGCGTCTCCCCTGCCGATCGGTTTGGTGGCATCAATCAAAAACGCGACAACATCGACATCGTTCAGCTCGAACAGCGCGCTCTTGTTCAGCTCGGACCCTAGACCGTCCTTGGGCTTGTGGATACCCGGGGTATCGACAAAGACCAGCTGGTAGCCGGGGCGGTTGACGACGGCGCGCATGCGGCGGCGGGTCGTCTGGGCCACCGGCGAGGTGATGGCGACCTTTTTGCCATAGCAGGCGTTGAGCAGCGTTGACTTACCGGCGTTGGGGCGGCCGACCAAGGCCACGAAGCCACTGCGGAAACCGGGCTCAACGTCGCCAAAGCCCGCGAGGCTGTCGTCCTCATCGCACAGGGCGTCGAGCTCCTCGTCGCTCATGCCCTCAAACGGGTCGAACTCCTCGACTTCCTCATAGGCCTCGGTCGCCTTAGCATCCGGGGACTCGTCGTCCAAAATCTCATCGGTAGACTGCATATTGTCGGACATGGGAATCCCTTTCTAAATAAAGCCGAGCGCGTGGGCAAATACCAGCACGCCCACAATCGCGGCGGTGATGGAAAGAACGTATACCGAGGCGGCGGCGATGTCCTTCGCACGCTTGGCCAGCGGATGGAGCTCCTGGGTCGCTAGGTCGACGATAGCCTCCATAGCGGTGTTGCACAGCTCGCCGTGAATCACCAGGCCACAACAGATGATAATCGTGGCCCACTCGGCAATGTCGAGCCCCACGATGCAGCCGGCAATGACGGTGCACACGCCCGCTACGAGCATAACCTTAATGTTGCGCTCGGTCTTGACGGCGCTGACGAAGCCCTCCATGGCGTAGGAGAACGACTTTAAAAAGGACGGATGGTCCTTGTTCGATCCGGGAATCATAGACGGCTCCTAGTCGTGGGCATGGTTGGTGATGGGGCCGACGTGGACTAGCTTGGGGTCCTCGCCGCGCTCGAGCGCCAGATCGCGCAGGATGGCGTCCTCGCGGGCCTCCATGACCTCGGCCTCGTCGTCCTCGATGTGGTCATAGCCCAGCAGGTGCAGCATTCCGTGTACGAGCATCAGACGGCACTCATCAGCGGGACTATTGCCAAAACCGGGGGCCTGACGGGCAATAACCTGCGGGGCCAAGATAATATCGCCGAGCTCGAGCGTCTCATCGGCGGGAATGTCATCGTCAAAGGCCGAATCGCACTCAAACGAGAGCACATCGGTGGTGCGGTCGATACCGCGCCACTCGTGGTTGAGCTCGTGCATCTCGTCCTCGTCGACATACGAAAGGGAAATCTCAACTTCACGCTCAACGCCCTCGGCGGCAAGCACGACCTCGCAGATGTGCTCCACCTCTTGCGCGTCGAGCAGCATATCGAGCTCGGCATCGTTGCTGATCAATACACTCAACGGGACTCCTTTCGGTCGCGCGAACGCTGCTCACGCACGTCATCATAAGCATCATATGCCTCGACGATACGACCCACCAGGGCATGACGCACCACGTCGGCACGCTCGAGGTGAGAAAATGCCACATCGTCGACACGGCCCAAAATCTTCTCGACATCCGCCAAGCCGCCACGACGACCCACCAGGTCGCGCTGACTCAAGTCGCCGGTAATCACGAACTTGGAGTTGAAGCCCAGGCGCGTCAGGAACATCTTCATCTGCTCGGGCGTCGTGTTTTGTGCCTCATCGAGCACCACGAACGCATCGCTCAGCGTACGGCCGCGCATGTAGGCGAGCGGGGCGATCTCGATCACGCCACGTTCCATAAGCTCATCGGTGCGCTCGCGATCCATCATGTCAAAAAGGGCGTCGTAGAGCGGGCGCATGTACGGATCGATCTTTTCCTCGAGGGTACCGGGCAAAAAGCCCAGGTTCTCCCCCGCCTCGACAACCGGGCGCGTCAAGATTAGGCGACCCACCTCGTGACGCTTGAGCGCGGCAACGGCGAGCGCCATGGCCAGATAGGTCTTACCGGTACCGGCGGGACCCAGGCCAAACGTGATGGTATGCGAGCGGATGGCGTCGACATAGCGTTTTTGGCCGAGCGTCTTGGGACGAATAACGCGGCCGCGATACGACAGCAGCACGTCATCGCGCAGCGACGAGGCATCATGCTCTCCATCGCGCAGGACAGCCAAGCAACGCGAGACATCGTCGGCAGACAGCGTGCGTCCGGCAGCCGCCTCGCGAAAAGCATGCTCAAAAAAGCGCACCACGAGCTCGACCTCATCCGGGTCACCGCTCACGGCGATACTGTCGCCACGGGCGACCACGTGGGCGCGAACCAAGCTCTCGAGCGCACGAAGGACGCCGTCGCCGGCGCCCAAAACGCGCGAGGGATCAATCCCCTCGGGAACGGTAAGTCTAATCTTCGAGGCTTCCATGAACCTCCCTGCGCGCATGGACCAAGCCGGAATCATCGACTTCGATGATAGCAACATCGAGCAGGCACGGGGCTGTAAGTCCACAGGTATCGTCAAGACGGGCATGATGGAACGAGCCGAGCGTCAGGTTGTCACCATACTCGAGCACGGCGCGCTCAACGGTTCCCACGCGACGACGAGCATCGGCGATGGCGAGTTCCTGCGCCGCGGCCCGCATACGGCGGCTGCGCTCAGCCATAACCTCTGGCGGTACCTGGTCGGGCATATCGGCGGCAAGTGTGCCGGGACGCTTACTGTAGCGGAACACATGCATGCGCGAAAAGCCCACGCGACGGCATAGCGCCAGCGACTCCTCGAACTCCTCATCCGTCTCACCGGGAAAACCGACGATGACGTCGCACGAAAGGGACGCCTGAGGCAAGTTGGCGCGAATCATGCGCACCGTATCCTCAAACGCCTCGGCGCTATAGGGACGGCCCATGCGATGCAAGGTCGCCGTGCAGCCGGACTGCACGGGCAGGTGCAAAAACGGGGCGATACGCTGCGGATAGCGCGCCATAACCTTAAGCAGGCGCTCAGAGATATCCATGGGCTCGACCGAGGAAATGCGCACATGCGGAATAGACGTGCGCTCCATGATGGCCTCGAGCAGCTCATCGATTTCGACATGCTCGTCGGTCGCGCTCTTGCCATCGTAGGCACCCAGGTTCACACCGGTCAGCACCACCTCGGGCACGCCGGCCTCCTGGGCCTCGCGAACTTGCTCGAGCACGGACTCGACGGGCACGGAGCGCTCGGGGCCGCGTGCCTTCCACACAATGCAATAGGTGCAGCGATGGTTGCAGCCGTCCTGAATCTTCACGCCCGGGCGAGAGCGACCGAGCGCATCGACCACGTCGCCATCGCTACAGGCGGGCACGCTATCGGATTCAACACCCAGCACCTCGCAGACGCGCTCGGCGACGTCAATCTTGGACGGCTCGGCGATCACGCGATCAGAGAGCTCCAGCAGCTCCTCGGGATGCAGGTTGACGACGCAGCCGGTTACGACCACGTAAGGCTCGCCCGGATAGGCCAGCGCATGACGAACGGCCTTACGGGTCTTGGCCTCGGCCTCGCCCGTAACGGCACAGGTGTTAATGACGATCAGGTCGGCATCCTGGGGCTCCACCATAGCAAAACCCAGGCGCATAAGATCGGCAGTGATACGGTCAGACTCAACCCGGTTGACACGGCAGCCGAGGTTGACGACGGAAATATGGGGTGCGAGCACGCGGGCTCCTTAATCGAGGATATCGTCGAGGGCACTCTTGATACGGTCGGTCTCCGACTTCTTACCGGAAGCGACGTCATCGCCCATCTCATCGGCAAAAGCACGGAGCAGCTCGCGCTGCTTATTGGAAAGATTGGTGGGAACGACCACGCGCAGTTGCACGATCAAGCGGCCACGCGAACCGCCACCGCCAATGCGCGGCATTCCGTAATTATTGACGCTCACGGTGTCGCCGTACTGGGCGCCGGCGGGGACGCACACCTTAACGACCTCGTCGGGCATAATGCCCTCGACCTCGATCTCGCAGCCGAGCGCAGCCTGCGCAATCGAGATATCGCTCACCAGGTACAGGTCGTCACCGTTGCGCTTAAAGCGCTCATGGTCGGCAACGCGCACGTTGACAATCAAGTCGCCCGAAGGCTCGCCGCGAAGACCGGCCTCGCCAAAGCCGCTCACACGCAGCTGTCGACCGGTCGAAACGCCGGCGGGAATATCGATGTCAATCTTTTCATGCGAAGGCGTGCGGCCCTGACCATCGCAGGTCTCGCAGGGATGGTCGATAACCGTGCCCTCGCCATGGCAGTCGGGGCAAGGCGAGGAAGACTGAACCTGGCCCAAAAACGATCGCCGAACCGTCGTGACATAGCCCGTGCCGTGGCAGCGGCCGCACTGCTTTTCCTGTGCGCCCTCTGCCCTACCGGTGCCATTGCAGTCCTCGCAAGGAGCAAAGCGGTCATAGCTGATTGTCTTTTTGCAGCCGAGCGCCGCCTCCTCGAGCGTCACCGAAAGCGAGATGGCCATGTCACGACCGCGACGACGCTCGCGACGGCTGCGGGCGCCACCGCCGGCACCGCCGCCAAAAAACGACGAGAACAAGTCGTCCATGCCCATACCACCAAAGATATCGTTGATATCGACGTAGCCCGAACCACCAGGGCCGTCGGCAGTGCCGTAACGGTCGTAGTTAGCACGCTTCTGCTCATCGGAAAGAACGGAATAGGCCTCGTTGAGCTCCTTGAACTTGGCCTCGGCCTCGGGGTCGTCCGAAACGTCCGGGTGTACGGTACGGGCCTTCTTTAGAAACGCGCGCTTAATCGTCCGCGCGTCGGCATCCTTGTCGACGCCAAGTACCTCGTAGTAATCCCTATTTTCCGACACGACCGAATCCTTCCGACTTTCATTATTGTCACAGTGCGTCCTATACCCAAGCTGGGCCAACCGCAAACAGAGGGTTTGATGTTATTGCATTCCGTAAGGCGAAAGCATGGCCCGTTGCGAGCAGCTCGCGAACCAAACCGACACGAGCGCGAACATGAAGCCATTGGCAAAACCGTTGGCAAACTGCATCGCACCGCGCTTCCACCACAGCAGGCTGCGATGAAGCACGCCGTCCGAAAGCACCATGAACAGGCCCATGGTAAACGGAATAAAGCACATCACGGCAAAGGCCGAGAACACGCCCGAGATGGCCGAGAGTACCAAAAACGGCGCCACGATGCCCATCAGGTAAAAACCGGTACGAGCTTTGCCTTCCAAGCGCTCGGACTCGACATGGGCACGGCCGACTAGATCACCGCCAGCGGCACCGTTAGTGCCGGCGTGACCCATGCCGCTAATGCGGACCTCGTCGCCATCGTGCGTGCCGGCAGGAAACTCAATCGTCTGCTCGGAGGTTACGCGAGTACGACCGCTGCCACCGCAATCGGGGCAGGGGTCGGCCACGACCTTACCGGAACCGCCGCACTCGGGGCAGACCGACTGGAACGTGCCCGCACCAAACAGGAAGGACAAGTCGACGTCGATGTGCCCGCGGCCACCGCAGCTCGGGCAGGTATGGGCATGCTCGGAGGAGACAGAACCCGAGCCGCCGCAGTGACCACAGGTATCGAAGCGCGTATAGCGGACGGTCTTGCGGGCACCGTCCTTGGCCTCCTTGGCGTCCAGTTTGATATCGACGACCACGTTGGCGCCGTTCTCGGGATTGTAGGCAGCCTGGCCGCGACGCTGCTGGCCCCAGGCACCGCCAAAAGGAAAGCCGCCCTCAAAGGGATTGCCATAGCCCGTGTTGCCGGCATAGCCGCCACCATAGGGCGAAGCCGTAGGGGCACCGGCAAAGGGATTGCCAGAACGCATGGCATCGTAGCGCGCACGTTTTTGCTCATCCGAAAGCACGGCGTAGGCCTCGGAAACCTCTTTAAACTTTTCCTCGGCATCCGGCTCTTTGTTGACGTCCGGATGGAGCTTACGGGCCTTTTGCTGGAAGGCCTTTTGAATATCACGCGAGGTGGCGTCCTTGGAGACACCTAGAATCTCGTAGTAATCTTTTTCGTTCATCGTCGCCATGCGCGGCAACCTCCTGCTCACAGCAGCGTATATATTCCGGTAATTCTACCCGAGCGGCCTAAGCTAGATCCCAAAACAGCTCGAACAGAACATTTCCATCGAGCCAGCCCAGGTGTGTCGGTGCTAAACGAGCTCGAACATGGCCCGCGACGACATCTGCCGAAGCAAAGGGTCCCTCATGGACCCCGAGCGTCTCGGGCACCCAAGTGGCAAGACCCAATTCGAGCGCGCGATCACAAGCGGCTGTCAGCTCATCGGCCGGGATGACACGAGCCGCGCGAACCAACAGGTCGGACGCAATACCGCGCGTCATGCGACAAGCGAGCATCAGGTCTTCGGCCGCAGCCTCTCGCTGCGACAGGTATTCGGCCTCAAACGACGTCGCGTCATCGTCGCGCTGAACCAAACGCACACGGTACGCGTCGCCTCGAGCAGACACGCCGGGGAACAAACCTGCAAGACGGTCGAAATCCTCGTCGTCGAGCATGCCCGCGGCAGAACGACCCAGGCCCAGGTAGCCCTGTCCGGTCCAGTAGGCAATGTTATGGGCGCACTCATGGCCGTCGAGCGCGTAGCTCGCCACCTCATACGGATGATAGCCGGCCGCACCCAGGCGCTCACGCGCCGCGTCCATGCACGAAGCCTGAAAATCCTCATCGGGCTCGAGCGACTCGTCACGGCACGCCATGCGATAAAGGGGCGTCCCCTCCTCAAGCGTGAGCGGGTAGATCGACACATGATGCGGCGCCGCCGCCAGCACGCCATCGAGCGTGCTCCGCCAGCTTGCGGCCGTCTGCCCGGGAAGGCCGCACATCAGGTCGCACGACACATCGAGGCCAACTTCCTTCACCGTCGCGATAGCCGCAAGTGCCCGATTAGCATCGTGAATGCGGCCAATAGCAGCCAGCTCGGTATTGTCGAGGGTTTGCACGCCCAGAGAGATGCGCGTGACACCCGCCTCGGCAAGCGCGGTGGCGAGCTCGACGGTCAGCGACTCAGGATTGGCTTCGCAAGTAAATTCAACGGGCTTGCACCACATGGAGATACGACGGGCAAGTTTCACCAGGCGCTCCCCAGCCAGTGAGGGCGTGCCGCCGCCAATATAGACCGTGCGGACCTGCGCAAGCGCCCCGGCGTCGCCAAAGGAATCGAGGCGCGCATACAGCTGCTCAAAATAGGAATCGAGCGCAGCATCCAAATCACACAGAGCAAAGCTGCGCGAGTCAAAGTCGCAATAGCGGCATTTTTGAGCGCAAAACGGCACGTGCACGTACAGCGCGGTAACGGCCACCCTTAAGCCTCCAGCGGATGAGCGGGCACCGACTCACCGGCGGCAAGCGCGGCCTCGCAGGCCACCACATCGCGCTCGATATCATCGACCAGCGACATGAACTCCTCGTACGTAGAGCAACGCACCACCTGAGCGCGCCAGGCGGCGGCATGGGGCATGCCTTTTAAGTACCAGCTTGCGTACGTGCGGGCGCGCGACATGAGAGGCAAGAGCTCATGCGTCAGCGTTAGGTGCTCACGCAGAGCGTCCAAGCGCTCGACCGAGGAGCGAGAAGGAACCGGCATGCCATCGAGCGCAAGGGCGCGAGCATCGCCGAACACCCACGGATTGCCGTAGATGCCGCGCGCGATAAACACCGCGCTGGCACCCGAGCCGTGCAGATGCTCAGCAGCGTCCTCGGCCGAGAACACATCGCCCGAACCAATCACGGGAATCTCGACAGCGTCGGCAACCTCATCGACGACCGACCAATCGGCCTGGCCCGTGTAGAGCTGCGTGGCGCAACGACCATGCACGGCGACTGCGGCAGCCCCTGCGCCCTCAAGCATCTGGGCAAATGTCGCGGCATTGCGGTCCTCGGCATAAAAGCCCTTGCGAATCTTGACGGTCACGGGCACGTGCGCCGCGCCCACCGTGGCCTCGACGATCTTCTCGGCCAGGTCGGGCGTGCGCATGAGCGCCGAACCCTCGCCCTTGGTAACGACCTTGCGGGCGGGACATGCCATATTGATATCGATGAGCGACAGGCGATCGCCAACGCGCTCCTCGACGGCGGCGACGGCGCTCGCAAACTGATCGGGCTTGGAGCCAAAGAGCTGCACGCAAATCTGCTGCTCCTCGTCGGCCGGTAGCACCAGGCGCCACGTCTTATTACTGGCATAGGCAAGGCCTGCCACGCTCACCATCTCGCTGTAGGCAAGGTTGGCACCGCGGCGGCGACACATGATGCGATAGGCAGGGTCGGTCACGCCCGCCATGGGAGCCATAAGGAACGGCTGCTCGGCATAGGCGCCCAGCAGCCGCAGACTATATTCGGAAAGAGCCATAGACCTACTCGTCCACCTTGAGGATCGCCATAAAGGCCTCCTGCGGGACCTCGACCGATCCGATGGCCTTCATACGCTTCTTGCCCTCTTTCTGCTTCTCGAGCAGCTTGCGCTTACGCGAGATATCGCCGCCGTAGCACTTGGCAAGAACGTCCTTGCGACGCGCCTTGACGGTGGAACGGGCGATGATCTTGTTGCCGATAGCACCCTGGATGGGCACCTCGAACAGCTGACGCGGGATGATCTCCTTGAGCTTGTCGCACAGGCCACGGGCCAGGCCATATGCCTTGTCCTTATGGACGATAAACGACAGCGCGTCCACCTCGTCGCCCGAAAGCAGGATGTCGAGCTTGACGAGCTCGGAGGGACGATACTCGTTGAACTCGTAATCGAGCGAAGCATAGCCCTTGGTACGGCTCTTGAGTTGGTCAAAGAAGTCCAAGATGAGCTCGGCGAGCGGCATATCGAAGCGCATCTCGACCGATTTGCTCGTCAGGTGGATCATGTCGGTTGTGACGCCGCGGTGCTCGATGGCGAGCTGCATGACGGCACCCGTGTACTCAGGCGGACAGATGATCTTTGCCTTGAGGTAGGGTTCCTCGATACGTTCGATGCGCGTGGCCTCGGGAAGGTCCTGCGGACTGCGGACATCAATCATTTCGCCGTCGGTCTTGTAGACGTGATAGTCGACCGAGGGACTCGTGGCAATGAGGTCCAGGTTGAACTCGCGCTCCAGGCGTTCCTTGACGACTTCCATATGCAGCAGGCCCAGGAAGCCCACGCGGAAGCCGAAACCGAGCGCCACCGACGTCTCGGGCTCCCACACCAACGACGGATCGTTGACGTGCAGCTTATCGAGCGCGTCGCGCAGGTTCTCGTAGTCCTTGTTGTCGATCGGGAACAGGCCCGTGTAGACCATGGGCTTGGCCTCGCGGTAGCCCGGCAGAGGCTCGGGACAGGGGTTGGAAGCCCACGTAAGGGTATCGCCCACGCGAACGGCCTCGGGATCCTTCAAGCCCGTGACCACATATCCGACCTCGCCGACCGTCAGCGCGTCGACCGGGGTCTCGGCAGGACGCTTGACGCCCACGCCGTCGACCAAAAAGTCGCCCTTGGCCTGCATCATGCGCAGGGTATCGCCCTTTTTGATGGAACCATCAAAGACGCGCACCGTGGCGACGACGCCGCGGTACTCATCGAAGTACGAATCCAGAATAAGTGCCTTGAGAGGGGCATTTGCATCGCCCTTGGGAGGCGAGATCAAAAAGACGATGGACTCCAGCAGATCGTGGATGCCCTCACCGGTCTTGCCCGACACGCACACGGCATCGTCTGCGGGAATGGCCAGATCGTCTTCGATCTCGGTCTTAACCTCGTCGGGGTGCGCCGAGGGCAGGTCGATCTTGTTGATGGCCGGCACAATGTCCAGATTGGCGTTCATGGCGAGCGTCGCGTTGGAGACGGTCTGCGCCTCGACGCCCTGCGTGGCGTCGACAACGAGTACCGCGCCCTCACAGGCTGCCAGCGAGCGCGAGACCTCATAGGTAAAGTCCACGTGGCCCGGCGTATCGATCAGATTGAACTGATACGTCTCACCATCGTCGGCGTCATAGGAAACGCGGACGGCATTGGACTTGATCGTAATGCCGCGCTCGCGCTCGATATCCATGGTGTCGAGCAGCTGCGACTCCATGTCGCGTTCGTCGACGGTATGGGTGAGCTCGAGGATGCGGTCACTGATCGTGGACTTGCCATGGTCGATGTGCGCAACGATCGAGAAGTTGCGGATGTGGGAAATGTCAATTGAAGTATTCATGCGGACTATCTTACCCGAGCGGTACAAAAAATGGAGCCTGTTCCATAAAACAGGCTCCATTTATGCGCGTAATCTGTGTGGTGTGAAATTTACAACTTAGGCGTTGATGCTGTTCACGAGCTTGGCAAGACCGGACTTGCGGTTGGAAGCCTGGTTCTTGTGGATAACATGCTTGGCGGCAGCCATGTCGAGACGCTTCGTGACGGTCTTGAGGGCAGCCTGGGCCTTCTCGGCGTCGCCCTCGGCGACGGCGGACTGGACGTGCTTGGTCAGCGTCTTGAGCTCGGACTTGACAGCCTTGTTACGCATGCGAGCTGCCTCATTGGTGCGGATACGCTTCTTCTGAGACTTGATGTTTGCCACTTCTGGAGTTCCTTTCGAGTTCCTTGCAAAAAATGTATGACACCTCTGAGACACGGTGAGGTCATGCAAGCGCCTACTATAGCACGCTCCCTCTCAAAGGGATAGAACGAATTTGTCAAATAGGCAGGTATCATCACGATTTTCTCAAGATGTTCGTAATCCAGAGCAAAAGCGCGGTCTCGGAATCTGCCGAACCCTTGAGCGCGAGCTCCACATCAACGGCACCCTCGAGCGCTGCGACGAGCTCGGTCATCGAAAAACGACGCGCCCAGGTAAGGTGATTCTTGACCTGGCAGGACTGGAGCTTGAGCGTTGCGGCCAGCTCGCGACCCTGTCCGCGCGCATCAAGCGCCTTGGCGACGATCAGCTCACGGATGCGACCGCACAGCAATGTGTAAGTCCACACGTAGCTCTTGGAGGGCAGGAGCTTAAAGAGCTCAAGCGAACGCCGCATATCGCGAGCCGAGACGGCGTTGAGGAAGTCCCAGGGTTGGACCTCGGCCGTACGTACAATCCAGCGCTCAACATCGGCAAGTTCAATCTGGGGCGACTCGACCATCTGGGCAAGCTTAGCCAAGTCGTTATCGAGCATGCGCGTGTTTTCGCCCGAACGCGAGACGAGCTCCTCGGCGGCCGCCGTCGAAATCGACTTACCGCGCTGCGTCGCCATCTGCTGAACACGGCGCGGCAGTTCCCAGCGCTTGGTACCCGAGCAATCGACGATAGCCTTCTTGTCGATCTTGGCGATTGCCTTATACAGGCGCGCATTCTTGGCAAGTGAGTCGGCGATGATGAGGCAGACCGTTGTGGGGCTGGGACTCGCCAGATACCCAACGAGCGGCTCCGAGACCGCCTTGGCGAGCTTTGAGCAGCCATCGAGGATTACCAGACGAAACTCACTGCCCATGGGAAAGGTGTTAAGCGATCCGATAATGGACTCGATATCGGGGTCCTTGGTCATGTCGCGCTCGTCGAGGTTGAACTCGACCATGCCCGACTTTTCCAGACGCGCTTTCATACGCGAGACGGCGTGATCGCGCTTGACTCCGTCGGTACCGACGATCAGATATGCCGGCAGCAGACCGGTTTCGGACATTGCGCTCCCCTCCCGCAGGCCTTCGCATTCGTTCCGTGCCATTCTAGCCCAGGGGCCCACCGCACGCCAACGACGTCGTCACGGTCGCTGGCATCGCATCGCAAAACCATTCGCAGTCGGCGTGACGGTAATGTCGCCGTGTTCGATGGTACACGCGAACACACCACCCGCTTCCTTAACGGCATCGATGCAGGCATCGGACGGATGGCCGTATCGATTCCCCTCACCGGCGCTTGCGAGGGAAAGCTCGGGCTTCAGGACGCCCAGCAACTCGCCATCGACTGAAACCTTGGAGCCGTGATGCCCAAGTTTAAGGACATCGATATCCCCCACCTCCTGCACGAATTCCCGTTCTTGGTCGAGCTCGGCATCACCGGTGAGGAGCATGCGCAGGCCCTTGCCTTCCTGAACATAAGAGAGCAGCAGGACGAGCGAGTCCTCATTTCCCTCGCCATCCACGGACTCGAATGGCCACATCACGCGGGCGCAAAATGAGCCGATGTCGACCATATCCCCACGGCGCACCTGCCGATACTCCACGCCAGGTCGGTTCAATACCTCGGCAGGAGCATCCTCCAGCGCATCCGCCGCCACGGCAATCGTTCCGACCGAAAACTGTTCGAGCACGGCAGGCAAACCACCCCAGTGGTCCTCATCCCAATGCGTCACAAAGACGGCATCGATATGGTGCACGTTATTGCGAACCAACGCCGCCACCACGCGCTCGTCGAGCCCGCAGTCGACGAGAGCTACTGCGCCGCCTTGGCGGATAAGAATCGCATCGGCCTGGCCCACATCGAGCACCGTCACCGAAGGCGGAGCGAATCGATCCCAATAGACGTACGGAATCGCAGCCAAGAGCATCAGGCATGCAAACCCCGCCGCCATAGGACGTGCACGGGGACGCGGCCACCAGACCAGCAGAACCGCCAGAAAACACGGCAATAGGTAAATCCACATGCTATCGGGCGGCACGCTCACGGATGCACCCGGCATGGCGGCAAACAGCTGCTCGAAGAACAGCGCGCAACGGGCGGAAATCATGGGCACAACGAGCGCCCAAGTCCGCAACGGTCCAACAAGCGAAAAGGGAGCCAGAACGATCGACACAGCGAGCAGTACGCTCACCACCGGACCGATGACCGCATTTGCCAACGGAGCAATGAGCGAGAATGTACCGAAGGCAGGAATGGTGATGGGAAGTGTCGCCAGTTGCGAGCATAGCGTGACGGAAAGCATGCTGGCAAAGCCCGATGGCACGCCCAGCTCACCCAAAGCGTAGGTCGCATAGGGGCAAAAGCACAGAATGGCTAAGACGCTGGCACATGATAGCTGAAAGCCCATCTCGAACAGCACCGTCGGCCGTAGTAGCACAAAGATGGACATGGTTGCGAAGAGCGCCGAAAGGCCGTGCCGGCGACGCCCCGCGCCGTTTACGACAAGCGTCGCGAACACCATGCAGCACGCGCGCACGGCCGAGGGAGACGCGCCCGTAAATGCAGCGTAGCCCACAAGCGCTATCGCCAATATCGCCCGCTGAAGACCACGTGAGCACCGAGTCTTTTGCAATACGCCCTCGATTACAAACCCCACGATAGCCAAATGGCTGCCCGAGACGGCGATAAGATGTGCCGTTCCCGTCACAGAAAACCAGTCGCCCGCCGGCTGGGCGCGCAGCTCGGCCGAACGACCGCAGACGACTCCAGCTATGAGCGCACGCGCCGGGTCGGTCGCAGGCGCGATGGACGCAAGCAGCCCATTTCGCAGCCGAAGCAGCGGCCCCGGAGAACCCTCATCGACCGACACAATCCGAACGGCTTTAACCTTACGCACCTCGCCTCGGAGCACGCGCGATCGTCCATATGCATCGTTCTCAAAACGCGAAACGCGACCGATAACACGCACGTGCGCCCCGACCTTGAGCTCACGATCACACGATAGGCGAACCGTTGCCAAGTTCTTACCGTCCGCGCGTGCCTCGCAGGTATAGGAATACACGTCGTCGTTTATGGATGGATCACCCTGCACGACAAACTCGAGGCCGCTTGCCGCTCGACCGTCGAGCGCCTTCGAGGCGCTGAGCACACCCACAGCCCACCACGCCGAGACGACCGCTCCCGCCACGAGACCGGCGGACGCGGCATACAGCCACCGCTTCAAAGGGGCAAGCCGCGCACAAGAGTGAGCCAGCACAACGAAAACCGCTGCCGCAACGGGAATGGCCCATAGCGGCCCGACCGCCGTCGCCCGCTCCCTCAGCAGCGCATCAGCGGCTATGCTGAGCACCAAGGCGCAGCTCACGCACATGCCGGCACACAGGGCCATCGTCCACGGAATCAGGGGTCGCGGAGGCATCACGTGCTCGCGCTCGGTCGCGCTCATACGCAGATGCAATCTTTGATTTTGGCAAGCTTCTTCTCGCCGATTCCCGACACACGCATCAGATCGTCAACCGAGGCGAAAGCACCGTTCTTTGTCCGCTCATCGATAATCGACTGGGCCATGGAGGGGCCGATGCCCGAAAGCGTCTGCAGCTCTTCTGCGCTTGCCGTATTGATGTTTACTAGGCCTGTTGCGCCACTAACGCCCGACGATGCGGAAGTCCCACCATCAACACCGGCTTCCGCAATGGACGCCTGCTGCTCCCCTACCGTTGGAACGTGAATTTTTTGTCCATCAGTGACCTTGGATGCACGATTAAGCCCCGTAACGTCTGCTTCGGGCGCCAGTCCGCCGGCGGCATCAATCGCCTGAGCCACCCGCGCCCCGTCTTTGAGGCGATATACACCGGGTGACACCACGGCGCCATCAACATCGACATAGACCTCTGCCGCGGCAGACGCCTTAGGCGAAGAGCCTTCGGATGTCTTTCCGCTCGAAGCATCGCCGGATCCCGGCTCCACTAACGTGCCCGAACCATCAGTGCGCTCAAACGACACACCGCCGGCACCGCCGCCAAGGTTCGCCATCGCCAGCCCACTCGCCATCGCAATGACGACCAGTATCGCCATCACCACTGCCTTATGACCGAGCAGTTTGCCCGCCCAGCGGTCCATCTTTTTGACTCGTTCGTGTTGTTCGCGCTGCGCCATAGCAAAACCTCCCAACACCATCGTGTCGGGAAAGGAGTTCCACAACAGCCACGCCCCAAAACCGGTTTTTGCGGTCAAACCAAAAACCGACCAAAACCTTGCACAAATCTGTCCATTTATTCAGGCACGCGTCAGCAAATGAACGCTTAGCCGCAAAATGCCCAGATAGCAAAAGACCGACGATGCAGGCGCATCGTCGGTCTATGCACAAATTTACTCGTAATCTTGGTAAATCTCACGCGGAGCAAGCTCCGAATGTTTGCGTTTTAAGGTCTTAGGGGCCTTATACGTGTCGCTCTCGAAGTCGATGTACTCGGTCTGCTTGAGCAGGCGCTCGATCATCTCCTCATGATCGAACAACTCCCAGGCCTCATGCACGGCATCGAGTTTAGCGTGCGTCTCGGGTCGGCGCGGCATAAACAGCGTGCAGCAGTCGGGAGCGGCCTCAGTCGAGATATCGAACGTACCGATCTCCTCAGCACGCGCGATGATCTCCTGCTTGTCCGAACCGATGAGAGGACGGAACACGGGGATCTTCACGGCCTCGTTGACGGCCATGATGTTCTCAAGCGTTTGGGAGGCAACCTGCCCAAGCGATTCGCCCGTAACGATGGCCTTGGCGCCCTCGATGTGCGCAATGCGCTCGGCAACCGAATACATAATGCGACGATACATGATCACACGCAGGTTGCTGGGGCAGGTGACCGAAATCTCACGCTGGCAGTCGCCAAACGGCACCACGTACAGGCGGCCGATCTGGACACCCGGCTCAAGCGCACGGATGATGTCCTGCACCAAATACTCGCTCGTATCAGGCGTCTGCGGACGACCGGAGAAATGCACCGGCACGCACACCGCGCCGCGACGCGCGAGCATCCAGGTCGCCACCGGAGAATCGATACCCGACGACAGCAGCGTCACGACCTTGCCGGCAGAACCCACCGGCAGACCGCCCACGCCGCGCTCGGAGCGCGCGTACACATAAACGCTACCCTGGACCACCAGTACGTGCACCATCGCATCGGGGTCGTGCATTTGAACCTTTTTATCGGGGAAGGCCTCACACAGTACCTCGCCCACCTGACGATTAATATCGATCGAGGTGAGCTCATAGTCGGTATTGGAGCGCTTGGCGTGCACCTTAAACGAATCGAAGGAACCAAACTCGCGCAGTGCCTTCACGGCGGCGGCGCAGTACTCCTGCGGGTCGCGGTTGGTGTGATACGCCATAGACACACGGGCAACACCGGGGACGGTGCGAATGACACGCGCCGCCTCGTCGGCCTGATGCTCGTTAAAGGTCACGAGGATATAACCGGAAATTCGAGACACGGCGTTCACGGAAAAGGCGGCCAAGGCCGCCTTGATGTTATCCATGAGGATATGCTCAAAATGTGCGCGGTTCTTGCCCTTCAGTCCAACCTCGTGATAGTGGACCAGGCAGACGCGAGCCGCCATTTAGGCTTCAGCAACCTTGTGGCCAAGCGCCTTCTCGTAACGGGCCTCGTCGTAAGAGATGTCACCGTCGACAATCTCGTCCATAGCCATCGAGATGGTATCGGCACCGGAAAGCCCGATGGTGATGTCATCGACATCCTGGACGGCAAGCACGCGGTTGTGCTGGCCACGCAGCATGCTATTGATGTCGCAGGCGCGCTTGGAGGCAAGCGAAGCGAGCAGGAAGCGGTTGTGATCGGTCTTCTCCAGAAGATCGTCAATGCAAGGCTTTACAACGGACACGGACCTCAGATCCTTTCATGCATATCGAGAACGCGAACGAGCTCATCGGTCGCGCGGTCGAGATCGTCATTCACCACGACGTCGTCGTAGCGGTCGGCAAGGGCAAGCTCATCGGCGGCGTTTGCCATACGCAGCTCAATCGTCTCGGGCGTCTCGGTACCGCGACCGACCAGACGCTCGCGGAGTACCTCAAGCGAAGGCGGCTTGATAAAGATCAGCACGGCCTCGGGGAAACGCTCCTTCACCTGCAGGGCGCCCTGGACATCGATCTCCAAAATCAGAGACGAGCCCGAGGCGAGCTTGGATGTGACCTCGCTCACCAACGTGCCGTAGCAGTTACCGTGGACCTCGGCCCACTCAACAAACTCACCGTTTGCCACGCGGCGGTCGAACTCCTCGCGCGTCAGAAAAAAGTAGTTGACGCCGTCGACCTCACCTTTGCGTGGTGCTCGCGTGGTAGCCGAAACCGTCAGACCCAGGTTCGAGCGGCGCTCGCGCACACGAGTGACGAGCGTACCCTTGCCTGCGCCTGACGGTCCAGAAATCACAAAGAGCTTGGAATCCTGAGCGCTCACTTATTTGGTCAGCTGCTCGAGGAGCTGCTCGCGCTGACGGACGCCGAGGCCCTGGACGCGACGAGTAGCGGAGATACCGAGCTCCTCCATGATCTTGGCGGCCTTGGCCTTGCCATAACCGGGGAGAGACTCGATGAGGGTGGAAACCTTCATGCGGGAAGCGATGGGGTCATCGGAGTTGAGCACGGACTCGAGGGACTTCTCGCCCTTCTTGATCTGCTCGCGAAGCTCAGCGCGGGCGTGACGTGCGGCGGCAGCCTTCTCAAGAGCCTGCTTGCGCTGCTCGTCGGTAAGCTGAGGGAGTGCCATTCGTACCTCCAAATAGTTGGGTTATATCTGATTCAATAATTGGCATTTTAGCACGTAGAACGTACAAAATGCCTAATCGCGGCTCCATAGGTTAGACGATACCCGCAAAAAGTGCAATATACTGCGCCCAAAGTTAAGCCCCTGACCTGCGATTCCACACAAAGGATGGGAAAGTTTACGCAGGCACAGGGGCTATTTTGTGCTAATGAGACCCAAAAGTGGTGACTTAGGGGAATCTTTTACGCGACGTTTTCGACCAGCTCGGCGACGATGGCGTCAAAGGCGGCAACCGGATCGTCGGCACCGGTGATGGGACGGCCCACCACAATGTGGCTTGCGCCACGCTCGATAGCCTGGGAAGGCGTCGCCACGCGGGACTGGTCACCAAGGGCGGCACCCACCGGACGCACACCCGGAGTCACGATCAGGGCATCAGGACCCAGCAGCTCACGCATGTCGTGAGCCTCCATCGGCGAGCACACGATGCCATCGATGCCGTTGGCCTGAGCGAGCTTTGCCAAGCGGGCGGCCTCCTCGGCCACGGGGGACTCGACGCCAATCTCGCTCAAGGCATCCTGATTCATGCTCGTGAGCACGGTGATGGCAACGAGCTTGGCGCGGTCCTCGCGCGCCTCCTCGGCACCCTCGCGGCAGGCAGCGAGCATAGCGCCCGAGCCCAGGCCGTGGACCGAAAGCAGGTCGGCACCGGCAAGCGAGGCCGAGCGGGCAGCGCCGCGCACCTGATGCGGAATGTCATGGAACTTAAGGTCGAGGAAGACCTTAAAGCCAAGGTCCTTAAAGGTCTTGACGATCTGGGGACCCTCAGCGTAATAGAGCGTCATGCCGACCTTGAGCCAGGCGGCATGGCCCGAAAGCTCGTGGGCGAGCTCGAGCGCGCGCTCACGGTCGCAGTCGAGGGCGACGATAACACGGTCGCGGGCATCATTCTCTAGCATTCGAAAGCACCCACCAGCTCGTTGATGTCCTTTACGCCCTGGGACTCGGCCCAGGCCTCGAGCTCATGCGCGATCTTAAGCGAAGCGCACGGATCGACGAAGTTGGCCATGCCGACCGACACGCAGGTGGCGCCGGCCAGGATAAACTCAGCCGCATCCTCGCCAGTCATGACACCGCCGACACCGTTGATGGGGATATCGACGGCCTGGGCAACCTCCCAGACCATGCGCACGGCGATGTGGTGGCACAGCGGGCCCGAAAGGCCGCCCTTGGGCTTGGCCACGCGGGACTTGCGAGTATGGACGTCGATGGCCATGCCCTGGATGGAGTTGATGACCGAAAGGCCGTCGGCGCCGGCAGCCTCGAGGGCCTTGGCGATCTCGGCGACGTTGACCGGCGCCATCTTCACGAACAGCGGCTTATCGGTCACCTTGCGGCAAGCAGCCATAACGGAAGAGGCGCCCTCGGGCGTGGAGCCCATGGCGGCACCGCCGGCGGCGATATTAGGGCAGCTCACGTTGATCTCGTAGCCGGCAGCCCAGGGGCACAGCTCGACATACATCTCGAGTGCGCGGACAAACTCGTCAACGGAGTGACCGGCAACCTGACAGATGACCTGGCAGCCGTCCTTGGACAGCTGTTCGAGCCACGGACCGGACTCGCGGGCAAAGGCGGCCACGCCGGGGTTCTGAAGACCCACGGAGTTGATCATACCGCCGGGAATCTCGGCCATGCGGGGCGCGGGATTGCCGGGCCAGGGCTCGGCAGCGCAACCCTTGGTGGTGATGGCGCCCAGCTGGGAAACATCAAAGAAGTTCTGGAACTGCCAACCGTAGCCAAAGGTACCGGCTGCGGTGTTAATGGGGTTCTGCATCTTGACGCCGCCGAAATCGACGGCCATGTTCACGGTACCCACTAGAAGACCACCACCTTGGAAGCATCGAACACGGGGCCGCACATACAAGCACCCTTCATACCGTCGACCGTCTCGACATTGCAGGTGTTGCAGGCGCCAAAGCCACAGCTCATCATGCGTTCGAGCGACACCTCGCAGTACACACCGGCCTCGGCGGCAGCGGCGGCGACCTTCTTCATCATGACGGCGGGGCCGCAGCTGGCGACGTAGTCGTAGCCGCCCTCTCCAAGCAGCTCGGCTGCCGGATCGGTGCAAAAACCGTGCGTGCCGAGCGAACCGTCGTCGGTGCACACGTTAACCGTGGCGCCCAGCGCACGGAACTCATCGACACCCACGGCCTTGGAAGCGGTGCCAAAGCCCAGGCACACGTCCATATCAACACCCTGCTCGGCAAGCATGCCGGCAAGACACAGCACAGGCGGAACGCCGATGCCACCGGCGACGAGCAGTGCCTTCCTGGTGCCCTCGGGTACCATCCAGCCACGGCCACCGGGGCCCAACAGGTTAGAGGTGGAGCCAGGGCCCATCTGGGACAAACGGCGGGTATCGTCGCCCACGACGGCGTACCACAGCTCGACGGTGCCGGCCTCGGCGTCGGCGCGGTAGAAACTCAAGGGCACACGAAGCAGAGAAGACGCATCGCCGGGGACGGCGATGTTCACAAACTGACCGGGCTTGAGCGCACTTGCAAGCTTGGGGGCCGAGATAACGAGCGAGAAGATGCCGTCGGCGATCTCCCGGTTCGAGACGACCTCGAAGTCGTGCATGCGTGCAGTGGAAGGTGTGGGCATAGACGCTCCAATCCCCCATGCGGTTGCATGGTCTAAACGAACAGAAAGCGCGGCACCGCAAGGGCGCCGCGCACAAAAGCGATAAGGCTATGCTAGCAGATGCAGCCGTCGGCAAGCGTCTGTTTACCGCCGACAAATACATCGGTGGCACGACCGGTGAGCGTGCGGCCGGCAAAACCGGAGTTCTCGGCGCGCGACTCGTAACCGTCCTCGCCAACCGTCCAGGTTGCGGAGGGGTCGAACACGGTCAGGTCGGCGACAGAGCCCGCCTTGACCTGAACCTGATCGAGGCCCAGAATCTCACGCGGCTTGATGGCCATGAGCTCGACCATGCGGCTCACGCTCATCTTGCCCGTGTTGACCAGCTCAGTGAGCACGAGCGACAGCGAAGTCTCGAGGCCAATCATTCCAAAGGGCGCGAGCTCGAACTCGCGGGCCTTCTCCCACGGGGTGTGGGGAGCGTGGTCGGTAACGATAGCGTCGACGGTACCGTCGATGACACCCTGACGGATGGCCTCGGCATCCTCGTCAGTGCGCAGCGGCGGATTGACCTTGAGCGAGGTGTTGTAGGTCTCGTCCAGGTCGTTCTCGGTCAGGAACATGTGGTGCGGGGTGGCCTCGCAGGTCACCTGGACACCGGCAGCCTTACCGGCACGCACGAGCTCCAGGCCATGAGCGGTGGAGATGTGCTGGATGTGCAGCTTGGCACCAGTCAGCTTGGCGATCTCGATGTCGCGGGCGATCTGGAGCTCCTCGCCGGCGGCCGGCCAACCCTCGAGGGCCAGACGGGTCGAGACCTTGCCCTCGTTGATCTGGCCGTGGCCGACCAGATCCTCGTCCTGGCAGTGGCTCATAAAGACCTTGCCGAACATCTTGCCGTAGTCCATGCAGCGACGGAGCATGCCCGCGCCCTGCACGCCGCGACCATCGTCGGTGAAGGCGACGGCGCCGTGGGCGACCATATCGCCCATCTCGGACATGGCCTCGCCCTTAAGACCGCGGGTCATGGCGCCCGACGGATAGACGCGGCAGTGGCCGACCTCGGCAGCGCGGGACTTGACGAACTCCACGACGGTGCCGTTATCGGTGACGGGATCGGTGTTGGGCATGGCGCACACGCCGGTGAAGCCGCCCTTGGCAGCAGCGCGGGTGCCGCTCTCGATGTCCTCTTTGACCTCGTAGCCAGGCTCGCGCAAATGCACGTGCATATCCACCAGGCCGGGGACGAGATACTTGCCGGAAAGGTCGCGGACCTCGGCTCCCTCGGCGGCGAGGTTCTCGCCGACCTCGGCGATCTTGTCACCGTCGATCAGGACGTCGACGACACCGTCAAGCTCGACGGACGGATCGACGACGTGGGCATTCTTAAGAAGCAAGGCCATTATCGGCACCTCCAAGCAGCAGATACAGGATAGCCATACGCACGCAGATACCGGCGTAGACCTGCTCCAGGATGACGGAGCGTTGCGGGTGGTCGGCCATATAGGAGTCGAACTCAACGCCGCGGTTGATGGGGCCCGGGTGGCAGATAATCGCATCGGGCTTCATGAGCTTCTCGCGGTCCTTGGTCAGACCGAAGAGCTTGTGGTACTCACGAATCGTGGGGAACGGTGCGCCCTCGAGGCGCTCCTGCTGCACGCGCAACATGTAGACGACGTCCAGCTCGGGCAGGACGGAATCGAGGTCGCTCGTCACGTGGTCGCAACCCAGAACCTCGGGCGCCGGCGGCAGCAGCGTGCCGGGGGCGACAGCGTAGGTCTCGCAGCCCATGATCTTAAGGGCGGGGATCAGCGAGCCGCACACGCGGGAGTGCGCGATATCGCCGACGACGGCGACCTTCAGACCGTGGAAGTCACCCTTGTGCTCCCAGATGGTGTACAGGTCGAGCAGGGCCTGCGTGGGGTGGTTGTGCTTGCCGTCGCCGGCGCAGATGACGCTCGCGGGCGAGTTCTGCGTGACGATGTAGGGAGCACCGGCGTGCTTATCGCGAACGACGATGCAATCAATCTTGTAGGCGTTGAGGGTCTCGACGGTGTCGACGAGGCTCTCGCCCTTGACCGTGGAGGTCGAGGAGCCGCCAAAGTTGAGGCTGTCGGCCGAAAGGCGCTTCTCGGCGAGCTCGAAGGAGCTGCGGGTGCGCGTCGAGGGCTCGTTGAACATGTTGACGATGGTCTTGCCCTTGAGCGTGGGGACCTTCTTGATCGCACGCTCGTTGACCTCAGAGAACGCCTTGGCGGTCTCGAGGATGAGCTTGATGTCCTCTTCGGAGTACTCGGTAATGTCGATCAGGTGCTTATGGTTGAACGCCACGGTACTACTCACCTCCCAGCGGCGCGGAGCCCACGTGGGAACCCGGCGCGACGTCGTTAATCTCGACGGCGGTGTGGCCGTCGACTTCCTTCATATATAGGTGCACATTCTCCTCATGCGACGAGGGAACGTTCTTGCCGACAAAGTCCGGCGAGATGGGGAGCTCACGGTGACCGCGGTCAACGAGAACTGCCAGCTCGATGCGGCTCGGACGGCCCAGGTCCATGACGGCATCCAGAGCGGCGCGGATAGTACGGCCCGTATACAGGATGTCGTCCACCAGCACGACGCGCTTGCCGTCGACGCTGAAGGGAATGTTGGTAGCGTGGATCGCGGGAGCGAAATTGGTCGCATAGTCATCGCGGTAGAAGCTGATGTCCAGGCTGCCGAGCGGAACGTCGACGCCCTCGATCTCCTTGATCTCCTCGGCGAGCTTCTTTGCCAGAAGGTCGCCGCGCGTGACGATGCCGACCAGAGCGAGGTCTTCACAGCCCTCGTTGCGCTCGAGAATCTCGTGCGCGATGCGGGTCATCGCTCGATTAACGGCGGTCTCGTCCATGATGACCGCCTTGGGGGAAGTCGTGCCCATCGATCTCCTTCCTCACATGTCTTGACTGCTGACACAGTCAAAAAAATAGATGCCCGACCGCTTAAAGCGGACCAGACACCCACAGGAAGGGCTGCTCTTTGGCAGCTATGTAATTCCATGTGGGTATCTCGTACCCCTTTAATGGTCAAGGGATAGTGTAGCCAACCTCGAGCTTAATTGCGAGCATAAATACAGGGCAATCCGTAAACGGGCGCAGGTGCTCCATAAACCTATATATATTTGTGGGACGAGCTTGAAAACGCACGCACGAGCTGGCATAATCCCCTCTGCTGCACGCAAATCGGATCTACGTCCAGGGCCGTGGCGTGAGCACTATCGCCAAAAGAGGAATATCTCTGTGTAGATTACGCACAGGGAGCTGCTTCTGTGCTATAGTTCAGGCTTGTTTGTTAACGCGACATGTTCGTTTGTCGCCCAAGGAGGGTCAGTTATGTCCAAAGTTTGCGAAGTTTGCGGTAAGCACCCCGTTGCCGGTCGCTCCATCAGCCACTCTCACCGCGTCACCAACCGTAAGTTCCGCCCCAACATCCAGCGCGTCTACGTCGTCGTCGATGGTCACCGTCGCAAGATGAACGTTTGCTCCACCTGCCTCAAGTCTGGCAAGGTTGCGCGCTCCTAAATAAGGTCTTACCAACAAGTACCTCGGACTCTCCGGGTCAAAGACCTCGCGTTCACATAGAACTTACCAAAGGCGCCCTCCCCTAAGGAGGGCGCCTTTTGCACTCATTGGGGACAGACTTACATGAGTGTTTGCAGATGTCAAAGGAATCATAGCCTAGCTGATATGCCTTAAAGCTTGACCAACGGTACGTCTCGAGTGAGTCGATTGCACTTTTCACAGGATTGAGATGGATATAATCGAGAAGCTGCACCGCCTGCGTGTCCGACTCAACAGCGACCCGCGAATAGCGATTATCAAACAGATGCCCCGTTCTCCCCGTTTTCCCATTGAAATACTTATATTAGTCTGTCCCTAATGAGCGGGGCGCTGCACTGGCAGATAGTTTTAGTTAAAACGCTTCAATTTATTGAAGCGTTTTAGTATGCCTTTTACGGGAATCTTGCCGTTCGCCGAATAATTTCTTGCTATCATGAAAGTCGTAGGGTAAATCTCCGATCGCAAGGAGACACAAATGGTGAAAAAGTCACCGGAAAACACTACTCCCGCAATTGTGGACAACGTAGAGGCGCTTGAGGCTAAGCTCGCTCAGATGCGAGAGGCCCAGGCGCTTTTTGCTACGTACACGCAGGAGCAGGTCGACAAGATCTTCTATGAGGCCGCCATGGCCGCCAACAAGGCTCGTATCCCGTTGGCGAAGATGGCCATCGAGGAGACCGGCCGCGGCGTTCTTGAGGACAAGGTCATCAAGAACCACTACGCCGCAGAGTACATCTACAACGCTTACAAGAACACCAAGACCTGTGGCGTTCTGGAGCGCGACGAGGCTTACGGCATCACCAAGATCGCCGAGCCCATCGGCATCGTGGGCGCCGTCATCCCGACGACCAACCCCACCTCCACCGCGATCTTCAAGACGCTGATCAGCCTGAAGACCCGCAACGGCATCATCATCTCCCCGCACCCGGCAGCCGCCAAGTGCACCATCGCCGCCGCCAAGCTCGTGCTTGACGCCGCCGTCAAGGCCGGCGCCCCCGAGGGCATCATCGGCTGGGTCGATGTCCCCTCCATCGAGCTGACCAACATGGTCATGCGCGACGTCGACATCATCCTCGCCACCGGTGGCCCGGGCATGGTCAAGGCCGCCTACTCCTCGGGCAAGCCCGCCCTGGGCGTTGGCGCCGGTAACACCCCGGTCATCATCGACGACACCGCCGACGTGCTGCTCGCCGTCAACTCCATCATCCACTCCAAGACCTTCGACAACGGCATGATCTGCGCTTCCGAGCAGTCCGTGACCGTCATCGACACCATCTATGACCAGGTCAAAGCCGAGTTCCAGAAGCGCGGCTGCTACTTCGTCAAGCAGGGTGCCGAGATGGAGGCCCTGCGTGCCGCCATGTTCAAGAACGGCGCTCTCGATCACCGCATTCCCGGCATGGCTGCCGCCAAGATCGCCGAGCTCGCCGGCATCGAGGTTCCTGCCAAGACCAAGATCCTGATCGCCGAGGTCACCTCCACCGACCCCGCCAAGGAGGAGTTCTCCCACGAGAAGCTCTCCCCGGTCCTGGCCATGTATCACGCCAAGGACTTCCAGGAGGCCGTCGACAAGGCCGAGCACCTGGTGCTCGCCGGTGGCCCGGGCCACACCGCCTCTCTGTACGTGCACCCCGCCCAGGCCGAGAAGATCAGCCTGTTCGAGCACGTCATGAAGGCCTGCCGTATCGTCATCAACACCCCGTCCTCGCACGGCGGCATCGGTGATCTGTACAACTTTGGCATGAAGCCGTCTCTGACCCTGGGCTGCGGCTCCTGGGGCGGCAACTCCGTCTCCGAGAACGTTGGGGTGAAGCACTTGATCAACGTTAAGACTGTGGCCGAGCGCCGTGAGAACATGCTGTGGTTCCGCGCTCCCGAGAAGGTCTACTTCAAGAAGGGTTCCACGCCCGTCGCTCTCGACGAGCTCGGTACCGTCATGGGCAAGAAGCGCGCCTTCATCGTCACCGACCAGTTCCTCTTCAAGAATGGCAACACCCGCGCCATCGAGGCCAAGCTCGACGAGATGGGCATCGCCCACGACTGCTTCTACGACGTCGAGCCCGATCCGTCGCTGCAGTGCGCACGTCGCGGCGCCAAGCAGATGGCTCTCTTTGAGCCGGACGTCATCATCGCCGTCGGCGGTGGCTCCGCTATGGACGCCGGCAAGATCATGTGGATGATGTACGAGCACCCCGAGTGCAAGTTTGAGGACATGGCCATGGACTTCATGGACATCCGCAAGCGTATCTTCACTTTCCCCGAGATGGGCAAGAAGGCCTACTTCGTCGCCGTCCCGACCTCTTCGGGTACCGGCTCCGAGTGCACGCCGTTCGCCATCATCACCGACAAGGAGACCGGCATCAAGTGGCCGCTCGCCGACTACGCGCTGCTCCCCAACATGGCTATCGTTGACGCCGACAACTGCATGACCGCCCCGCGCGGCCTGACCGCTGCCTCCGGCATCGACGTCATGACCCACGCCATCGAGTCCTACGTCTCCATCATGGCTTCCGATTACACCAAGGGCCTCTCCGAGCGCGCTGCTAAGCTCGTCTTCGAGAACCTGCCCTCCAGCTTCACGAACGGCGCCAAGGACCCGCATGCCCGCGAGGAGATGCACAACGCCTCTTGCATGGCCGGTATGGCCTTCGCCAACGCCTTCCTGGGCCTCAACCACTCCATGGCTCACAAGCTCGGCGCCTTCCATCACCTGCCTCACGGCCTCGCCAACGCCGTCATCCTGACCCGCGTTATGCGCTACAACGCCGCCGAGGCTCCCGTCAAGATGGGTACCTTCTCCCAGTATCCTTACCCCAACGCGCTGCACAACTACGCCGAGATGGCCAAGTACTGCGGCATCGAGGGCAAGGACGACAAGGAGGTCTTCGAGAACTTCATCACGAAGCTCGAGGAGCTCAAGGACTTCATCGGCGTCAAGAAGACCATCGCCGACTACGGTGTTGACGAGCAGTACTTCCTCGACACCCTCGACGAGATGACCGAGCAGGCATTCAACGACCAGTGCACCGGCGCAAACCCGCGCTACCCGCTCATGAGCGAGATCAAGGAGCTCTACCTGGACGCCTACTACGGCCGCGAGCCTCAGGACTACGCCGTCTGCTAGTTTTAGCACGGTTTTTAACGGCGGGGGTGCACGGTTGTTTCACACACCCCCGCCGTCGCTTCTATCGCATCGTTGAAAGGATGCAACCATGCTGCTACCCGATTCCAAGACCGAGCTCGTCCGCCGTGGCAACAAGGTCGTTTACGACCTGGGCGACAAGATCGTCAAGGTCTTTAACGAGACCAAGCCTGTCTCCGACGTGTTCAACGAGGCTTTGAATCTTGCCCGCATCAATGAGTGCGGCATCCGCAGCCCCAAGGCTCTCGAGGTTTCCCAGCTCGAGAACGCCAACGGCTGGGCGCTCGTGACCGAGAAGGTTCCGGGCACCACCCTTGCCGAGAAGATGACTGCTGAGCCCCAGCGCTTTGGTGAGTATCTCGAGATGTTCGTCGACCTCCAGATCGAGATCCACGGCTATACCTCCCCGCTGCTCAACCGTCAGCGCGACAAGTTCGCCCGCATGATCGACAGCCTTGATCAGCTCAATGCCACCACGCGCTACAACCTTCAGGAGCGTCTGGACGGCATGACCAAGGAGTTCAAGGTCTGCCACGGCGACTTCAACCCCTCCAACGTCATCGTCGGCGACGACGGCCAGCTCTATGTGTGCGACTGGGCACACGCCACCCAGGGCTCCCCTGCTGCCGACGTTGCCACCACCTACCTGCTCTTCGCCCTCAACAGCAAGGACCAGGCTGAGGCCTACTTGGAGCTCTACTGCGACCGCGCCGACATGCCCATGCAGGTCGTGCGTCAGTGGACGAGCATCGTCGCCGCTTCCGAGCTCGCTCGTAAGCGCAACGTGAACGATGAGTTCCTGAAGAACTGGATCGACGTCGTCGATTATCAGTAATATCTGAGCGATTTATTTCGCATCGGAGGCACAAGAAAACCCCGCAGCTCATATGGGCTGTGGGGTTTTCCTTTACCCATCGAGTTTATTCACGCAACAAAATAGACTGCTCCGCATCTCATCCTAAGAGAGATACGGAGCAGCCCCGCAATTACATCTAATAGCAGAAACGTCGATTAACGGCGGGCCGCCTTAACAAGCTCGGCAACCTTGGCGACGACCTCGTCAATCGCCACGTCCTCGCGCTCGCCCGTGGCACGGTCCTTGAGCTCAACGGTGCCATTCTTAAGGCCACGCTTGCCAAGCACCACCTGATACGGGAATCCCATAAGGTCGTTATCGGCAAACTTAAAGCCGGGACGCTCGTCACGGTCGTCGACGACGACCTCGATACCCTCGGCGCACAAGCCCTCGACGATTTGGTCGCAGACGGTTGCGCACTCCTCCTTCTTGGGATCGAGCGGAATCACAGCGACCTCGTACGGGGCAACGGAAACCGGCCAGACGATACCGTGCTCGTCGTTGTGCTGCTCCACGACGGCAGCAAGCGAGCGGGACACGCCCACGCCGTAGCAACCCATGATAAGCGGCTTCTCCTTGCCGTCCTCGTCCATAAAGGTGGCGCCCATGGCCTCGGAATACTTGGTACCCAGCTGGAAGACCTGCGAGACCTCGATGCCGCGAGCAGCAGAGAGCGGCTTGCCGCAGTGCGGGCAGGGATCGCCGGCAACGACGGTTACCAAGTCGGCCCACTCGTCGACGGTAAAGTCGCGCTCGGGGCAGGCACCGGTAAAGTGATAATCGACCTCGTTGGCACCGCAGGCCCACTGCTTGGACTCGCGCAGGCTCTCGTCGCACACCAGGCGAATGCCCTCGGGCAGGTTAACCGGTCCGATAAAGCCCTTATGCAGACCGTAGGTCTGGAGCTCCTCATCAGTCATCATACGATAGCCCTTGCCAAAGACATGCTCGGCCTTGCAATCGTTGAGCTCGTGGTCGCCCGGAACAATGGCCACGACGGGCTTGCCCTCGGCGTCGAGGAGTGCCAGAGACTTGCGCGTGCCGTTCTCGGGGAAGCCGAAGAACTTTGCAACGGCCTCGATGGTGCCCATGCCCGGAGTCTCGACCTTGGTAAGCGTACCGTCGCCAGGACCCTCGGTCACAACGACCTTGGTGCTTGCGGCCTCATCGTCGGCAGCGAAGCCGCAATCGTCGCAGTAGACGAGCGAAGCCTCGCCAGCGTCGGCCAAAGCCATGTACTCGACGGAGGTATCGCCACCGATCTCGCCGGAGTCGGCGACAACGGGCAGAGCCTTGATGTAGCAGCGCTCGCAAATGTTGGCATAGGCCTGCTTCATCTTGTCGTACTCCTCCTGCAGGCTCTCCTGCGTGGCGGAGAAGCTGTAGGCGTCCTTCATGATGAACTCGCGGCCGCGCATCAGGCCAAAGCGGGGACGGAACTCATCGCGGAACTTGTCCTGGATGTGATAGAGGTTCACTGGCAGCTGCTTGTAGGAACGCAACTCATTGCGCACCAGGGCAGTCACGGTCTCCTCGTGCGTGGGTCCGAGCACAAACTCGCGGCCGTGGCGGTCATCAAAGCGCACAAGCTCCTTGCCATAGGCATCGATACGGCCGGACTCACGCCACAGCTCGGCATCGACCATGATGGGCATCATAAGCTCCTGGGCGCCGGCAGCGTCCATCTCGTCGCGCACGATGTTCTCAATCTTGCGGATCGAGCGCCAAGCAAGCGGCAGATAGGAATACAGGCCGGCGGCCTCCTTGCGGATCATGCCGGCACGGAGCAACAGGCGGTGGCTGGCGAGCTCAGCGTCCGCCGGATCCTCTTTAAGCGTCGGCGCATAGAGCTTAGACATATACATTGCTCGAGTCATTTACTTCTCCTCAATAAGCTTGTCGACCTCGGCCATAAGCGCGTCGACAATTTGATCCTCAGCTACTTTACCAATGATCTGGCCATGCGAAAAGAGCAAGGCCTGACCACGTCCGCAAGCAACGCCCAGGTCGGCATCAGAAGCCTCACCGGGGCCATTAACGGCACATCCCATGACGGCAATCGAAAGCGGCGCGGCATAGTTCTTAAGCCGCTCGGTTACTTCCTCGGCGATGGGAATCAGGTTAACCTGGCAGCGGGCGCACGTGGGGCAAGAGACAATCTCGGGACCACGGCGACGCAGGCCCAGTGACTGCAAAATTCCCCAGGCGACCGGCGGCTCCTCAACCGGATCGGCCGTGAGCGACACACGCATGGTGTCACCGATGCCTTCGGAAAGCAAGATACCCAAGCCTACAGAGCTCTTGATGGTGCCCTGAAGCTTGGTCCCCGCCTCCGTCACGCCCAGGTGGAGCGGAACATGCGGTATCTCGCGCGACAGGGCGCGATAGGTATCAAGCGTCGTCTGTACGCTATGGGCCTTGGCGGATAGCACGATGTTGGTAAACCCACGGTCCTCAAAGTGCCGCACAAAGCGTTCGCTCGACATCACGAGCTTTTCGGGCTGCGTGAGGTCGTCGCGCTCGGCAATATCTTGCTCAAGCGAGCCCGCGTTCACGCCAATGCGAATCGCGCAGCCCGCGGCACCCGCGGCATCGATGACAGCGTCAACCTTGGCCCAATCGCCGATATTGCCGGGGTTGATGCGCAGCTTAGAGGCACCAGCCTCGACAGCGCCAATGGCAAGCTTATGGTTAAAATGGATATCGGCGACGATTGGCACCGGAGACTCGGCACAAATCGTGCGAAAGCCCTCGAGCGCAGCCTCGGTAGGCACGCTCACGCGCACGATATCGCAGCCAGCCTGCGCCAACGCGCACACTTGCGCAAGCGTTGCCTGGGCATCAGCAGTATCGGTGCAGGTCATAGACTGAACCACGACCGGAGCGCCACCACCGATCTGCACGCCGCCCACATGCACGGGGCGCGTCAACTCGCGAGGCAAAGGATGGGATAAAGACAATCCAAACACTCCCCTACAGAATAAATCGAAGGATGTCGGAACGAAGCATATAGACAAACAGCAGTGCAAAGAGCGCGATGCCGACATAGCTGACGATTGTCTGCACTTTGAGCGGCAGCTCGCGGCCCGCAATCTTTTGAATGATCTCGATGACCAGCTTGCCGCCATCGAGCGGTGGGATGGGCAGCAGGTTCATAAAGCCAAGCGAGAACGAAATGAGGGCGGCAAAGGAAAGGAACGTGGCAGGGCCGGCAGCAGCGGCCTGTGAGGACATAACGCTAATACCCACGATCGAAGAAGACTGATCGAGAATCTCCATCGTATGCTGCGGCTGGAGCAGGCGCATCACGCCATCCGCTGTCTGCACGACATAGGAGAACGACAGGCGAGCCGACGTGATGGGGTCTAAACGGACCACCTGCGTAGAGGCATACACACCTAGGCGCTCGTCCTCTTTGAGCGCAACCGTGGTCGAATGCTGCTTGCCGTCACGCTCGTACTCGATGGCGATATCGTCCTTACCGGCAGCCTTGCCGATGGCATCGTAGACATCCATCCAAGTGGAACATGAGACACCGTCAACCGAAAGGATCGCGTCACCGCCCTCGATACCCGCCTTGGCGGCAATAGACCCCTCGTCAACCTGACCGATCACGTTGGTATCCATCGGCACGGTGACACCCGCAATGGAATAGATGCTCATAAGGAGCAAAAAACCCGTCAAGATATTGACGATAATGCCCGCGAGCAGCATAAAGGCGCGCTTGAGAAAGCCTTGGCCAAGATAGGTGTGCGAGCGCTCTTGCGCAAGGAACTCGGCCTCGCCGCACGGCAGCTCCCACACATCGCCCTCGGCAGTCGCATGTTCGCGATCGAAACGGCGACCATCAAAGGTGGTATAGCCTGCCTTGTCTCGCGGCAACGTCTGATATTTGGTGGGATAGTAGCTCGGCGAGGGCTTCTCCCCTTCCTCATACCAGGGCGCGATGGAGCCCCAGCCCAGCAAAAGGGCGCATGCCTCGAGCACATCCTCCTCGGAAAGCTCGAGCTCGACAGCAAGGTCGGCCACGGTCACGCGACCATGACGATAGATAGCCGCGAGCACGCGGTCGGCGCACGAAACATCGGTCGGATCCATACCGCAGATGGCAGCGTAGCCACCCAGCAGCAGCGGGGTCACGCCAAACTTGGTTCCAATGCGACGCGACGTGTAATGGATGTCAAAGCGGCACGGCAGACCCAAAAAGAACTCGGTCACACGGACGCCGCAGGCGCGCGCCGCCAAAAAGTGGCCGCCCTCGTGCAAAAACACGAGGACGGAAAGCATCAGCAGGCCCCAAAAGACCGATGAGAGAACGCTCAGAACAGTATCCATAAAACGAAAAAGCAATCCTTATGGGTTAGGAACGGGTTGCGGCGAGCACCTGCGCAGCCTTTTCACGCGCCCACGCATCGATGTCGCGAAGCTGCTCAAACGAATCGACCACCTGCATATCGTGGGCGTCCATGCAGGATTCCACAATGCGATCGATATCGGTAAAGCTGCAGCCATCGTGCAGGAAGGCATCGACGGCGACCTCGTTGGCGGCATTGAGCACGCACGGCATGGTGCCACCCGTCTTGCCGGCACGCTCGGCCAGTGCCAGACAGCGGAAGGTATCCATGTCGGCAGCATCAAACGTGAGCTGCCCCAGCTCGCGGAAATCGATACGAGGCGCCGGAGTATCCCAACGCTCGGGATACGAGAACGCGAACTGGATGGGAATACGCATGTCGGATGCACCGAGATGCGCCATCACGGAGCCGTCGGCGAACTCGACCATAGAGTGAATCTTGGACTGACGCTGCACGACCACGTTAATGAAATCGAGGTCGCAGTTAAACAGATGCATGGCCTCAATGCGCTCCAGGCCCTTGTTCATGAGGGTGGCGGAGTCAATGGTGATCTTGGCACCCATGGCCCACGTGGGATGCGCGAGGGCATCGGCACGCGTCACGCGATCGAGCTCGTCGCGCGTGCGGCCAAAGAACGGACCGCCCGAGCAGGTGAGCCAAATGCAGTGGGCCTCGCGCGGGTTCTCCCCCAGATAGCACTGGTAGATGGCGGAATGCTCAGAGTCGACCGGAATAAGCTGGCCCGGTTGCGCCAACGGCATAAGCAAGTCGCCACCGACGACGAGGGACTCCTTGTTGGCAAGGGCAAGGCGCTTATTCGAGGTCAAGGCCGCATGGCTCGCCTCGAGACCGGCGGCGCCCACAATAGCGACGAGCACGCAGTCGACATCGTCGCGACGCGCGAGCTCGCAAACCGCCTGCGCGCCAACGCCGAGCTGTGTGCCCTCGGGCAACTCCTGCAGCACGGCGTCATCGCCATGAGCGACATCGGCAACGGCAACCGCCGGAACCGAGAACTCGCGGGCAGCGGCAACGAGCTCCGAGGTGCTGGAATTAACGGACAGCGCCGTCACCTGCAGGCGATCGGCATGCTGGCGGCACACATCGAGCGCCTGGGTGCCGATAGAGCCCGTACAACCCAGGATGGCAACGCGAAGGCGTCCATCGGGGCCATACGTCGTCTGGAAGGACATTACAGCACGCCTCCAATCATCAGCAACAGCTGTGCGGTGATGCAACCGAAGATAAGCGAATCGCTACGATCGAGCATTCCGCCGTGGCCCGGGATAAGGTTGCCGGAATCCTTGACGCCCACACCGCGCTTGATGCGCGACTCGATAAGGTCGCCGATAACGCCCAGAATGGACACGACCACGCCGCACAGCAGCGCATAGGGCAGGCTGAGCTTGTAGAAGTGCGTCGCCCACAGGATGAGCCAAATCAAAACCGAGCCCAAGATGCCGCCGGCAAACCCCTCCCAGCTCTTTTTGGGGGAGATCTTGGGAACCATCTTGTGCTTGCCGATACGGCTGCCCACGATGTAGGCAAACGAATCGGAGACCCAAAGGGACGCGCAAACGCCCACTGAAAGCAGGGCGCCGGCAAAACCGGGCACGGCATCGCGCAGCAACACGATAGCCGACAGCATAAAGCCAGTGTAGATGGGACCCATGAGCGTCACGGCCACATCGGAGATGCGGGTACGCGGCGACCAGACATACCAAATGCCCACAGCGAGCATCAAGGCAAAAAGCAGGGCATTCAGCAACATCGAATCGCCCAACGCCGACAGCGGAAAGAGTACGGCGGCAGCGATACCCATGCGCTCGTTAGCCATCTTGCCATCGAGCCTTGTCATACGGAAAAACTCATAGCAGCACAGACCGCTCATGACAGAAACAAAGATGGCCGTGGGCACGATACCCAAAACCAGGCACAGGATAAAGACAACGGCGTAGACGATACCGGCGGCGGCACGGGTAATAAAGCCCGCCAACCACGAACCGGTGCCGCTCTTCGCTGCAGGCGCTCCCGCAGTGGCAGCCTTTCGCGCAGGCGCCGCGGAAACTGGCGTCTTGGGAGCAGATGCCTTGGGACGATCGGACATGATTAAGCCTCCTCGGTCTTGCTCAGTCCACCAAACCTACGGTCACGGCCCTGATAGGCCAAAATGGCGTCGACAAGGCCCCAACGATCAAAGTCGGGCCAATAGGTATCGGTGACGTAGAATTCGGAATAAGCCACCTGCCACAGCAGATAGTTCGAAAGGCGCAGCTCACCAGAGGTGCGAATCACAAGTTCGGGATCGGGAAGACCGGCGGTATAGAGGTGGGAAGCCACCATGTCGTCATCAATTGCGGCAGGATCGATCTTACCGGCGGCAGCGTCGGATGCGATCTGACGGACAGCGCGGGTAATCTCGGCACGCGCGCCGTAGTTGACGGCAAGCGCCAGCGTCATACCGGTGTGATCGGCGCACTCGGCAAGACCGCGCTCAAAAACGTCGCGAGTCTTCTTGGGCAGCGCGGAAATGTCACCCAAAAAGACTACGCTCACATTTTCGCGCTTCAGAAGCGGCAGCTCGTCGATAAACGTCTTGGCAAACAGGTGCATCAGAACGTTGACTTCGTGCTGCGGTCGAATCCAGTTTTCGGTCGAAAATGCATAGGCCGAAAGCACGTCGACGCCCAGGCGCACGCAGGCGGTAATGATCTCGCGCAGCGAGACGATACCCGCCTTGTGGCCCTCGGTGCGTGCAAGACCGCGCGACGTGGCCCAACGACCGTTGCCGTCCATGATGCACGAGATATGGTGCGGAATGTTATTGAGGTCAAGGTCGGAAAAACCGACGCCCGCAGGGGCGTCGGCAAAGTACTCGACCAGTTTATGCTCGTCGTATTGCACCTTAGATCTCCATGACCTCGGCTTCTTTTTCCTTCAGAAGCTCCTCGACCTTGGCGACATACTCATCGGTATGCTTCTGGACCTTGGCCTGCTCGCGACGTACGTCGTCCTCGGTGAGCTCCTCATCGCGCTCGAGCTTGTTGTTGAAGTCGCGACGGATGTTACGGATAGACACCTTGGCCTGCTCGGCGTACTCGCGGCACTCCTTGACGAGCTCGCGACGGCGCTCCTCAGTGGGAGCCGGGAACGGAAGACGAACGACGGTGCCATCGGAGTTGGGGGTAATACCCAGATCGGAAGCGCCGATGGCCTTGACGATAGCATTGATGAGCGCCTTATCCCACGGCTCGATGAGCAGCATGTGAGCCTCGGGGGTCTTGACGGCGGCAACCTGCGTGACCGGCGTGGGGACACCGTAATAATCGACGGTGATGTCGGACAGAATGTTGGCGTTGGCACGACCGGTACGGACCTTGGAGAAGTTATGCTTGAGGGACTCGAGCGACTTGTCCATATGGGTGGTGATGTTCTCTGCCATGCTTAATCCTCCTGATAGACGAGCGTGCCGACGGGCTCACCCGCGAGCGCGCGCTTGACGGTGTCCTCGCCATCGATGTTGAGGACCAAAATCGGCATACGGTTATCCTGGCACAGTGCCGTAGCCGTGGAATCCATAACCTGCAGACCGCGGACGAGAACCTCGTGATAGGTAATCTTGTCAAAACGGACGGCATCGGCGCACTTGACGGGATCCTTGTCGTAGATGCCGTCAACCTTGGTGGCTTTAATCAGAATCTCGGCGCCGATCTCGCACGCACGAAGAGCCGCGGCGGTGTCGGTCGTAAAGTACGGATTGCCCGAACCGGCAGCGAAGATGACGACGTTGCCCTTGGACAGATGGTTGATAGCGCGGCGACGAATATAGGGCTCGCAGATCTCGTTCATCTGGATAGCGCTCATCACGCGGCAAGGAACATCGTTGTGCTCGAAGGCATCCTGCAGGGCGAGCGCGTTCATAACGGTTGCCAGCATCCCCATGTAGTCGGCCTGAGCACGCTCCATGCCACCGGCAGCGCCTGCCATGCCGCGGAAAATATTGCCGCCGCCGACAACGACGCCGACCTCATGGCCAACGGCGAGCAGTTCCTTGACCTGCTTGGCAAGATGATCGGTAACCTTGGGGTCGATGCCATATTGGCCGTCGCCCATCAGTGCTTCGCCGGAAAGCTTAAGAAGCACGCGTTTATATCGGATGTCGGACAAAGCGATCCTCCTTTAATTAGACTCTCAATATGATATCAAAGGCTCTGATAAGAGCCATGAAAAAGCAGGCTGTGAGTAAAACCCACAGCCTGCTCATTACCAGCTACAAGAGCTTATTTACTCGCCACGGACCAGACGGTCAAAGGCAACGACGGTAATGGTGTCGCCGAGCTCCTTGGAGACCTGCTCAGCGTACTTCTTGATGGTGAGGGAGCTGTCCTTGATGAACTCCTGCTCGGTGAGCACGGACTGCTTGTAGAACTTCTCCAGACGGCCAACAGCCATCTTCTCCTGGATAGCCTCGGGCTTGCCGGACTCGGCAGCCTGGGCCATGTAGATCTGCTTCTCGTGCTCGACGGTCTCGGCCGGAACCTGATCGCGGGTAGCGCAGATCGGGGCGACGGCGGCAACCTGAAGGGCAACGTCGTGAGCGAAGGTCTTGAAGGACTCAGCCTGAGCGGTCTCGGCCTTCTCGAAGGCGAACTCGACGAGGACGCCGATCTTACCACCCATGTGGATGTAAGAAGCGAGCGCGCCGTTCTCGGCCTTGCGGGCAGCGAAGCGGGAGATCTTCATGTTCTCGCCCATGATGTGAATCATCTCGGTGAGCTCGGAGGAAACGGTCTCCTCGCCCATCGGCTTCTCGAGCAGAGCATCGACGTCAGCAGGCTCGGTGGTAGCGACAACCTCAGCGACCTTAGAAGCAAAGCCGGTGAACTTGGCGTTGGAGCCAACGAAGTCGGTCTCGCAGGAGAGCTCGAGCAGAGCGCCGGTCTTGCCATCCTCGGAGACGAACGCGGCGACAGCGCCCTCGTTGGTCTCACGGCCAGCCTTCTTGGCAGCCTTGGCAAGGCCGTTCTTACGCAGAACGTCGACAGCGGCGTCCATGTCGCCGTCAGCCTCGACGAGAGCCTTCTTGCACTCCATCATCGGGGAGTCGGTCATCTCGCGGAGCTGCTTGACCATAGCGGCGGTAATCTGGGCCATTGTGGTTCCTTTCAAAGAGATGAAAAAGAATTAACTAAGACTGATTTACTCGGCCTTGGGCTCAGCGGCCATCTCGGCCTCGGAGACCTGCTCCTTACCGGAGCCAGCGAGGCAGGCGTCAGCCATGAGCTCGCACATAAGGGTGACAGCGGAGATAGCGTCATCGTTGCAGGGGATGCCGTACTCGACCTCGTCGGGATCGGAGTTGGTGTCGATCAGAGCGACGACGGGGATGTTCAGGCGCTGAGCCTCCTTGATGGCGTTCTCCTCGCGCTTAGTGTCGATGACGAAGAGAGCCTGGGGCAGACCCTTCATGTCGCGGGCGCCACCGAGGTTGGTCTGGAGCTTGGTGAGCTCCTTGCCGAGCACAGCCTGCTCCTTCTTGGGGAGCACTGCCATACGGCCGTCCTCGACCATGGCCTCGAGCTCCTCCATGCGGTTGATGCGGGAGCGGATGGTGACGAAGTTGGTCAGCATACCGCCGAGCCAACGCTGGTTGATGTAGGGCATATTAGCGCGCTCAGCAGCGTTCTTGACGGCCTCCTGAGCCTGCTTCTTGGTGCCGACGAACAGCACGTTGCCGCCCTTGGCGACGTTCTTGACGAAGGTGTAGGCCTGGTCGGCGTCGAGGATGGTCTGCTTAAGGTCGAGGATGTAGATGCCGTTGCGCTCACCGAAGATGAACGGCTTCATCTTGGGGTTCCAGCGACGGGTCTGGTGACCGAAGTGGCAGCCGGCCTCGAGCAGGGTGCGGATATTAATCTTGGTAGCCATGTTAAACCTCCTGTGGTTTGCCTCCGCGCGGGGTCATCCTCCAAAACCAACCCGGACATGTGCTACCAAAGCCCGGGCACCACGGTATGAAGTAGCCGCGCGTGCGTGATAAAAACCTGTTGCCGTGAAGCAACCCGATGAATGATAGCAGGAATGCATCTTCCTGCCAACCCGCAATCAAAACCACACACCTGAGCGCGGCGCGGGACGTCCCAGCCACTATTCGCCGCGGGGATGGGCTTGAGCCACAGCCCGCTTAAGCCGATCGGGTGTGAGATGCGTGTAGATCTGCGTCGTGGACAGGCTCGCATGGCCCAGCAGCTCTTGAACCGAGCGCAGGTCCGCACCGCCCTCGAGCAAGTCGGTCGCAAAGGTATGGCGCATCGCATGCGGGGCGATGTCGGCAGGCATGCCGGCGAGCGTCGCCAGCGTATGAAACCGCCGCCTGAGCATGGCGGCACTCATGCGATTACCGCGCGCCGATATAAGCAGCGGATGCGGCCCGGTAACGGGGTCACGACGCTTTGCCTGAGCGAGCAACTCCGGCCTTCCCTCCTCAATATAGAGACGCGTCGCCTCGAGCGCACGACGATACAGAGGGACGATACGTTCTTTGCTCCCCTTGCCCCACAGGCGCAGCGTGCGTTCGGACCACGCAATGGACTCCACATTGAGTGCTGCGAGCTCAGAGATACGGGCGCCCGAGGCATAGAGCAGCTCGAGCATCGCCGCATCGCGCAGTCCCGCGGGTGTTGAGGTATCAGGCGTCTTGAGCAGCGCCTCCACCTGTTGGGTCGTCAGCACACCGGGTAGATCGCGCGGAAGCTTGGGCGAGGAAATTGCCGAGACCACATCGCCCTCCACGACCCCCTCGGCAGCCATCCATCGATAGAGCGATCGGATAGCCGACAGATGCGCCGCAAGCGTTCGGGGAGCCACCTGCTCACGCGAAAGCTCGGCAAGATAGCGACGAATGGTGCGCACGTCGGCAGCGAAAGCATCGATATCCTCGCGCTCGCACCAGGCAGCAAAGCGCTCCAGCCTCGAGCCATAGGCCGTCACCGTATTGGGAGAAAGCCCCTCGACACGTGCGATATAGGCGATAAACGAGTCGACGGTGTCGTACAGGTCAAAGGCTATGACCGGTCGCCTCCAAACAGATCGGGGCGAGTGGCCAGATAGGCATCAAGGGCCACGAGCGCACGGTCCGCATAGGCCTGGTAGCGGTCGCGCTTGCTGCGGCGCTTACCATCCTCGAGTGGCGGCACCAGGCCAAAGTTGACATGCATAGGCTGATAGCCCACCGTGGCCGGATCGGTAGCATAGCCCACGAGCGCGCCCAAAGCACCCACGCGCGGCAGCTCGATGGGAGCGGCCCCGACAGCCTCGGCATAGGTGTTGAGTGCCGCGAGCAGACCTGTCGCCACGGCTTCCATGTACCCCTCGGTGCCGGTGATCTGACCGGCCAGGCGCACGCCGGTACCAGGCACGGCAAAGGTGCCATCGAGCACGTGCGGCGCATCGACAAAGGTATTGCGGTGCATGACACCGTAGCGGAAGAACTCAGCGTTCTCCAGGCCCGGCACCATATGGAAGACGCGCTTCTGTTCGCCAAAGGTCAGGTTGGTCTGGAAGCCCACCAGGTTATAGGCGGTCTTCTCCTTGTTCTCGGCACGCAGCTGAATCGCCGCCCAGGGACGACGACCGGTTCGCGGGTCGGTGAGGCCGACGGGCTTCATGGCGCCAAAGCGAATGGCGTCCTTGCCGGTGCGCGCAACTTCCTCGGCAGGCTGGCAGGCCTGGAACAGATCGCCGCCCTCAAAGTCCTTGAGCACCACGCGGTCGGCCGTGGTAAGCGCCTCGATAAAGGCCTCGTACTCTTCCTTGTTGAGCGGAGCGTTGAGATAGTCGCCGCTCCCCTGCTCCTCGTAGCGCGACTGCGAGAACAGCACGTCCATATCGAGCGTGGAGGCATCGACGATCGGCGCCGCGGCATCGAAGAACGCAAGGGCGTCGCCACCGACGAGCTTCATGACCTCTTCGCTCAGCGCCGGCGAGCACAAGGGGCCAGCGGCAATGACCACGTGACCTTCGGGAATCTGCGTGACCTCGCCGTGAATGATCTCGATATTGGGACGGGCGGCAACCTCGGCCTCGACAAACTCGGAAAACTTGACGCGGTCGACCGCCAAGGCGCCACCGGCGGGAACAGCCGCGCGATGGGCGCAATCGAGCAGGACTGAACCCATGCGCTCAAGCTCGGCCTTCAGCAATCCAGCCGCGGAATCCGGACGGGTCGACTTAAACGAATTGGAACAGACGAGCTCTGCCAGGTGATCGGTATGGTGGGCCGGGGAGCTAACCTGGGGGCGCATCTCGCACAGCTTTACGGCGAACCCGCGATCTGCCAGCTGAATCGCGCACTCCGAACCCGCCAGACCGCCACCGATAACCGTCACCTGATCAAACAGCATCTGCAAACACCTTTCTAATTGACATGTTTTCCATTGTGACCGAAGGGTGTCTGAGCGTGAAGGGCAAACTTGGAGGGCGCATACCTTCCATCCATCATGCGCTCGATAAGACCCTCGAGCTCAAGCGAACCCAGGAGTTTGAGTACGCCGACGGCATCGAGCGAGACGAGCGCCGCGATGTCGTCGACCTTGAGCGGAGAGGCGATGAGCGCATGCATCACGGTCTGCTGTGTTTGATCCAGGTCGGCAATGCCGGGAGCATCGGGGCGCGAGTAGCGCAGGGTGCCGTAGATGCGTGAAATAGCCATCTCGATAGATTCCTCGTCGATGATGCAGCAGGCACCGTTCGCAATGAGGTAATTCGTGCCACGCGACTCGGGCGATAGGATCGACCCTGGCACGGCAAGAAGTTCTCGCCCCAAATCCATAGCAGCCTCGGCTGTAGAAAACGTCCCGGAAGGCATACCCGCCTCGGATACAAAGAGGGCTTGCGACAGGGCCGCGATTACGCGATTGCGGCGCGGAAAGGCAAACTTGCGCGGACCCATGCCCCACGGAGAGATCGACACGACCGCGCCACCCGTATCGAGCGTGCGCGTAATAAGCCCCGCGCTCGAACGCGGGTAGACCACGTCGGCGCCCGTCCCCAGCACCACGACGTGTTTGCCGCCGGCATTGACCGCAGCCCAACCCGAGGCCTGGTCACAACCGACCGCGCCGCCCGAAACTACCGTCACGCCCGCCTCGACCGCAACCTTTGCCGCAAGCTCTGCCACGGCAAGACCATACGGAGAGGCCTTGCGCGCGCCGATGATGGAGAGCGCGGGCGTCGAAAGCACCTCGGGGTTGCCGCGCACATAGAGTGTCTGGGGTACATCAGAAAGCTCCAAAACGGTCTCGGGATACAACGCGTCACCTGGATGCAGCTCGAAGGTCCCCTCGGCCATCATTGGTCCCTCCTTCCCTGGTACATCGCCGCCTCGAGCACGTGGTCCTGCGTCACTTGCTCGCTCTCGGCGACGTCGGCGATGGTACGCGCGATACGCACCAGGCGCACGATGCCGCGGCCCGTGAGATGCGTGCGCTTCGACAGGCCGAGCACACACTTCTCCGCCGCATCATCGAGCTCAAAGGTCGAAACGACGCCGTCAATGGACCGTGTCTCGTCATCCTCGGCCTCGGCATCAGCATCGTCCATACGGGATTCGCGCCAAGCGCGAAAAGCGCGACCGCGCACAACGTAGTCACGTAACTCAGCTGACGACATACCCTCCGCGCCCTCGATAATCACCTGAGGGTCGGGACGGGTCACATCGATCATCATGTCGATACGGTCGGCCAAAGGACCGCGCAGTTTAGACCGATAGCGCTCGACCATCGCCGCCGAGCAGCGACACGGTACCTCACGATCGCCCAAAAAGCCGCAGGGGCAGGGATTGCTCGCAGCCAGCAGCTGAAAGCGCGACGGGAAGGTAAAAGCCCCGTCGACGCGTACGATCCTGACGTAGCCGCGTTCGATGGGCTGACGCAGCGTCTGCAGCACACCCGTGGGAAACTCAGCAAGCTCGTCCAAAAATAGCACGCCGCCATGAGCAAGGCTGATCTCACCCGGGTGCACCGGGCGCCCACCGCCGATAAGACCTGCGGTCGAAATACTGTGATGGGGACTGCGGAAGGGCCGGTGCCCCGCCAACAAGCCATCAATGTTCTCACCCAAAACCGAATGGATGCACAGCGCCTCCTGTTGATCCTCAACGGAAAGCTCGGGCAGGATGCCGGTCATACGACGCGCGAGCATCGTCTTGCCCGATCCCGGGGACCCGATCATGAGCAAGCCGAGTTCTCCTGCCGCCGCAAGCGCCATGCCGCGCTTGGCGACCTCCTGCCCCAGTACGTCGGCATAGTCGAGCTCGGGCTCAAAGGTCGCCTCGAGCACTTCAAAATCCAAGTAGTGCCGCGCGGCATCGCCCATGCCATGGGCAAGCTGAGACAAATGATCGATGAATCCACAATCCACGCCCGCAAGCGGCACATGCTGATCGGACCTGCCGGCGATAAAGGACAGCCCCATATCACGCGCCAATAGCTGAAACGCCACCTCGCCCTTGACAGGAAGCACCGTACCGTCCAAGCCAAGCTCACCAGCGATAAGACAACGATCGAGGTTGTCGCGGGGAATCTGACCATCGGCCGCCAATACCGCGATGGCGATGGGCAGATCAAAGCCGCTACCGGTCTTGCGAATATCGCCGGGCGCCAGATTGACCGTAATGCCCGAGCGCGGGATCTCGAACCCGGCGGAGCGCATCGCACAGCGAATACGACCGCGTGACTCCATCACCTCCATACTCGGAATGCCGAGCATCTGAATACCCGGAACGCCGCCGGCAAGCGAGACCTCGACCGTGACGGGAATTGCCTCGACGCCGCGGATGCAGGCCGCGTGAACGGCAAACGTCTCGAACGCCATCACGACACCTGCCAATCGAATGCGTTGTACTGATGCTCGATCTCGGCGATATGCCCGCCGCGAATGGTGACACCCACGGCATCGAAGCGAATCGCCTTGAGCGGATAATGCTCCATGAGATAGCAACTTGCGATGCGGCGGTAGCGGCGTTGTTTTTGGGCGTCCACGGCCTCCTCGGGAAAGACCCGCGTGTTGCAATCCAGTGCGACGCGTCTGGTCTTGACCTCGGCCATCACCACGACATCGTCGAGCTCATCGAGCAGCACCAGATCGGCCTCGCCCTCGGTGCAACGATAACCCTGCTCCAGCAAGGTGTAGCCGCGCTCGTTAAAGTAGTCGATGGTGATCAGCTCGCCCAGCATGCCCAGCTCGCGGGGACTGAGTCCCTTGATAAACTCGGGCGTCATCGCCCCGCAGTCGAGCTCGCCGTTTTCCCAACGCTCCTTGAGCTGCTGCGTCTTGCTCTTTTTGCTTGCGGCACTCATGGGGTCTCCTTTCCCGCACGCTGCATTGCCCCGATGATGAGGGCACCTTTCATGCGGGTAAGTACCGGAAGCAAACCAAAAGCTGACCAAATGCCGTCAAAAAACGGGCCGTACGCAGCAATGGTGTTGCATACGGCCCGCTACCAGCAGGTTTATAAAACCCCTGAGGTCCCTGTCTCCACAATTGACCTAGAAAAGGCGCTCAGTCTGCAGAAAGTTTCCGCAAAAGCTCACGCGGTGCAGTGGACAAAGTCCATGTTTGCGAATGGCCTCGATATGCTCGGGGCTTGCATAGCCCTTCGACTCGGCCAGATGGTACTCGGGATACTCGGCGTCGTACTCGACCATCATCTCGTCACGCGTGACCTTGGCCATGATGGACGCCGCGGCGATACAGGCGATCTTGGCATCGCCCTTCACCACGTCGCGCTCGTTGGGAACGGCGCCCAAGGGGTTGCCATCCATGAGGACGCAGTCGGGTTCAAGTCCCGTATCGGCCACGGCGCCCGCAACGGCGGTACGGATAGCACGGGCCATGCCCATTTCATCGATATCCTTCGGCGCGATATGGCAAAAACCGATTGCCGTCGCCACCTCGGCAATCTTCACCGAGAGCAACTCGCGGCGCGCGGGCGTGAGCTTTTTGGAATCGTTGATACCCCAGACGCGCGGCTCCATAGGAAGACAGACGGCGCATACCGTCAAAGGGCCGGCCACCGATCCGCGACCTACCTCGTCGACACCAACGACCACCCCATCGCCGCCAAGCTCATGCATAAGCTCGTACATGTCATTGACGCGCTCGCGCTCGGCAAGCTCTTTGTCATGGCGTTTGAGGGCGCGTTCACAAGCCTTGATCACCTGCTGGCGCGGGTCCTCGCGATAATGCTCCACGAGGGCGGGGATCTCCTCAAACGTAGCGCTCGCCAACTCACCGGCAACCTGCGATGCCGAAACCGAGCTCGTCATGTTGGCCATACCAGGCCCTCCTTGCATGCAAATCAGATAAAAAGAAGGGCCACCCGAAGGTGACCCTTGTGTCCAAACGAGTGGACAGACGCTGCGATCTTCTTAGCGCTTTTCGGGGATGCGAGCAGCCTTGCCCACCTTGTCGCGGAGGTAGTACAGCTTGGCGCGACGGACGCGACCATGACGGACGACCTCGAGCTTGGCGATCTTGGGGCTGTGAAGCGGGAAGGTACGCTCAACACCGACACCGAAGGACATCTTGCGGACGGTGAAGGTCTCGCGGGCACCGGCGCCGGCCATGCGGATGACGTCGCCCTGGAAGACCTGAATGCGCTCGCGGTCGCCTTCCTTAATGCGGTAGTGAACCTTGACGTTGTCGGCGACGCGAACCTGAGGAATGTCCTCGCGGATCTGCTGACGCTCGATTGCGCGGATGTAATCCATGTGCAATTCCTTACTCTTCTAGAGGTGCCGTACCACCTTGGCCGGCACGTAGTTGAACAAACGTATTCGAGTATACACGCGCGGGTTTCTGCTGCAAGAACAATTTTTTACGCAGACAAAAAGACAAAACCCGCACATGATAACCGCCCGCCTCACGAATGAGACGGGCGGTATGAAGGGGCGCTACGCTAGGCGTCGATGCGCAGGGGGCTAGGCGTTGCGCTTGGCCTCGAGCTTGGCCTGAGCGGCAGCCAGGCGCGCGAGGGGCACGCGATAGGGCGAGCAGGACACGTAGTCCACGTCGGCCACGTTAAACAGGCCCTTGATGGACTTGGGGTCGCCGCCGTGCTCGCCGCACACGCCAAAGTGCATGTCGGGATTGGTGGCGCGGCCCTTCTCGACGGCCAGGCGCACGAGCTCCAGCACCGCCGCGTCGATGGTCTCGAAGGGGTTGTCTTTCAGGATCTTTTTATGCATGTACAGCGGGATGAACTTGGCCTCGGCGTCATCGCGCGAGAAGCCAAAGGTCGTCTGGGTGAGGTCGTTGGTGCCAAAGCAGAAGAAGTCGGCATGATGGGCGATCTCGTCAGCGACCATGCAGGCACGCGGCAGCTCGAGCATCGTGCCCACGGGAATATTGAGCCCGACGCCCTCTTCGGCGGAAACCTCGGCGATTACGCGCTCAATGACCTCGCGGGTCTGGACATGCTCGGCCGTGATGGAAACGAGCGGAACCATGATCTCGGGGCGCGGGTCGACACCCTCCTTGATAAGGCGGGCAGCGGCCGTGGCGACGGCGCGAACCTGCATGAGCGGCAGATCGCCAAAGACGACGGACAGGCGCACGCCGCGCAAGCCCAGCATGGGGTTGGACTCGACCATGCCGTCAATGCGACGCAGGCGGGCGCGCAGGACGGCAAGCTCTTCCTCGCTGACGCCAGCGGCCTCCTTCTTGGTGATGGCGACCTCGAGCTCGCGAGGATTATCCAGGAACTCATGAAGCGGCGGATCGAGCAGGCGGACGACCACATCGCGACCGGACATGGTCTTGAACATCGCCAGGAAGTCCTCGGTCTGAACCTTGAGCAGGTCGGCCAGGGCCTGCTGCTTCACGGCCTCATCGTCAGACAGGATAAAGCTCTGGATGATGTTCTTGCGATCGCCCAGGAACATGTGCTCGGTGCGGCACAGACCGATGGCCTCGGCGCCAAACTCGAGCGCGAGTGCAGCATCCTCGGGGTTGTCGGCGTTAACGCGCACGTGGTTGGCGTGGCCGCAGGTCTCGTCCAAACGGATCTCATCGGCCCAAGACAGGATGGTGTCCAGGTCGCCGGTGAGCTCTGCAGAGACCAAGTCGACCGCGCCGTCGACGACGATACCCTGGGTGCCGTCGATGGAGATGACATCGCCCTCGCGCAGCACGCGGTCGCTGCCCTCGATGCGCACGACCTTCTCTGCCGCGTCAATGTGGAAGCGCTCAACGCCGCAAACGCAGGGCGTACCCATGCCGCGGGCGATAACGGCGGCATGGCTCGTCTTGCCACCGTGGCTGGTCAGGATGCCCTCGGCGGCGACCATGCCCTTCAGGTCGTCGGGGTTGGTCTCCCAGCGGACCAGAATGACCTTGTGGCCCTCGGCGGAACGCGCGACGGCGTCATCACTCGAGAACACGACCTCGCCCACGGCGGCACCAGGGCTGGCGTTAAGGCCGCTGGCCAGGGCCTCGTACTTCTTGGAGGCGTCGAACTGCGGGTGCAGGAGCTGGTCGAGCTGCGCGGGATCGATGCGGCTCACAGCCTCCTCGCGGGTGATGAGGCCCTCCTCGACCATTTCGATAGCAATGCGCAGGGCGGCAGTGGCGGTGCGCTTGCCCACGCGGGTCTGGAGCATCCAGAGCTTGCCCTGCTCGATGGTAAACTCGATATCGCACATATCGCGGTAATGATCCTCGAGCGTCAGGAACACGCGCTCGAGCTCCTCGCCTGCGGACTCGAGGCCCGAGGTGGTCTTGAGGTCGTCGATGGGCTCGGTGTTTCGGATGCCGGCGACGACGTCCTCGCCCTGGGCATTCACCAAAAAGTCGCCATAGAACTCCTTGGTTCCGTCGGCCGGGTTGCGCGTAAAGGCGACGCCGGTCGCCGAGGTCTCGCCCTTGTTGCCAAAGGCCATGGCCTGGACGTTGACGGCGGTGCCGAGCTCGTCGGAAATGCCGTGCTGCTTGCGGTAGATGCAGGCGCGCTCGTTCATCCAGCTGCCAAAGACGGCCTGGATGGCAAGGCGCAGCTGGAGCTCCGGATCGTGCGGGAAGACGGGCTTACCGTCGGCGACCTCGAGCTCGGGATACAGGGTCGCCTCGACGTTCTCGGAGAAGATGCCCTTAAAGGTCTCGACGAGCTCCTGCAGGTCCTCGGCCGAAAGCTCGGAATCGACACGAACGCCGGCGACCAGGCGGGCCTGGGTCAGGGCGTTCTCGAATAGATCGGCGTCGACGCCCATGACGACGTTGGAGAACATCTGGATAAAGCGACGGTAGCTGTCCCAGGCAAAGCGCGGGTTTTGCGTCTGCGCGATAAGGCCCTGGACGGAATCGTCGTTGAGGCCCAGGTTGAGGACCGTGTCCATCATGCCGGGCATGGAGAACGGAGCGCCCGAGCGAACCGACACGAGCAGCGGATCGGAGGCATCGCCGAGTTTCTTGCCGCAACGGGCCTCGAGGTCCGCCTCAGCGGCAACGATCTCATCGAGTGCGCCTTCGGGCCAGACGTTGCCGGCACCGGAGTACTCGACACAGGTCTGGCAGGTAATGGTAAAGCCACCGGGAACCGGCAGACCGATACGGCTCATCTCTGCAAGGTTAGCGCCCTTGCCGCCAAGCACGAAGTTCATGGACTTGTCGCCCTCGGTGACACAGGTGCCCTGGGCGTCGGTTCCAAAACGGTAAACCCTCTTGCAATCGCTCACGATACTTCCCCTTCCATGCGCTTACGCGCACGACGTTGGTAACGAATCGACCCGCCGGATGCAGGCCGTGAGGGAACTATACGGCGGGTTTTGGGCAGGCTTGAGCAGAGGGTGCGCGGTTTGGTAAACGTGCTAAAACAGGCGGTAAACGGTAGGTAAAGGTGGTTACCTTATGAAGATACCACTACAAGGAAAGTGCAGGTCGGATGTGATGTTTTTGCTAAATCGCTTTACCATTTATCAGCATTATTTCCAAGTATTCTCTTTGGTTAGCTAAAAGAGCCCCGTCCCAAATTAGCTACCCAAACAACCTTGTCCCAAGTGAGCTACTTTTGTTGAGCGCGGCGGGCGGCACGGCGGGCTCTTGCCTCTTGAATCTCTTCGAGGTGAGCAATGATCTCGGCAGCGCTTTCCTCGATGGCTTTGCCGTCGGTACGCACCACAAAGCAGCCCAGGCGCTTCATGAGGGCACGGGCTTCCTCGAGCTCGCTGCGCACGCTCTCAGGCTCGGCATAGGAGCCGGCAACGGCACGGGCGTAGTCATCGCCCAAGCGGCTATCGCGAATCTCAGAAATAACGTCGACGGTCGAAATCAGGCCGAACAGGTGCATCGGGTTAACCTCGTAAATCGACTTGGGCGGCTCCATGCCATGCGCCAGTGGGACATTGGCGACCTTGTAGCCCTGATAGGCTAAATACATCGACAGCGGCGTCTTGGATGTACGCGACACACCCAGCAGCACGATATCGGCACCCGACAGATCGTCGCAACCACGACCGTCATCGTGCTCAACGAAATACTCCATGGCCTCGATACGATGGAAATAGCGGTCATCGGTCTTGTGAATCACGCCCGCAACGCACTTGGGCGGCACACCGATGAGCGACGACAGCACGGCAAGCGTCGGGCCGATGAGGTCGACCGAACGGATATGCAGCATACCCAGGTAATCGAGCACGCGGGCGCGAAGCGCCGGATCGACAATGGTATGGAACACGGCGACATCGCGATGGTCGGCATCGACGCGCGGCCCCACAAATGACTTGACCTGCTCCACGGAGGTCACCTTGGGCAGGCGTAAAACGCGAAAAGCCCCTTCATCAAATTGCCCGGACGCCGCAAGCACCACCTCACAAGCGGTATCGCCGAGCGAGTCGGAGATAACGATAACGGTGGGACGAGCGGTGACCGGGCAATCCATGCGGGGCTCCTTTTGCGCTTATGCGCAGGCTGGCTTACTTTTTGCGGGCAAGCTCACCGATGTTGGCAATGCCGGAGAAAACGGCCTCGAAGCGGTTGAGCAGCTTAAGGCGATTATCGCGAAGCTGCTCGTCCTTGTCCATGACCATGACCTCATCGAAGAAACGGTCGATGGGCGCGCGCAGGGCGGCGAGGGCGGCAAATGCGGCCGGGTAGTCCTCGGCAGCAAGGGCGGCATCGACGGCGGTCTGAGCAGCCTCGGAGGCGTCGGCGAGCGCAAGCTCGACCTCGCCCATCAGGCTGCGGTCATACTCCGCACCCAGCTCGGGCTTGGAGATATGCGCGGCGCGGGCATAGGCGGTCGCCAGGTTGTCGAACGTCTCAGCGTCGTTCTTGCGGGCCTCGTCGAGGGCGGCGCAGCGGGCAAAGAAGACGGACGGGGCGATGATGTGCACCGCGGAGACGGCGGCGACGGTATCGGCCGGAATCTTTTCGTCGCGGGCCATGCTCACCAGGCGGCCATGGAAGAAGTCACGAACCTGCTGGGCGACCTCGGCGGCGTCGAACTCAATGCCCTGCTCACTGTAGAGTTCGAGGGCAAAGTCGATGAGCGACGTGGGGTCGATCGGCAGACGGTCGCGCAGGATGTTGATAATGCCGATAGCGGCACGACGCAGCGCGTAGGGGTCGGAGGAGCCGGTCGGGGGCTCGCCGATGGCAAAGATACCGGCGATGGTATCGAGCTTGTCGGCGCAGGCCACGATGCAGCCAGCGGTGCCCTCGGGCAGCTCGTCACCGGCAAAACGGGGACGATAGTGATCGCGAATAGCATGGGCGACCTCGTCGTTCTCCCCCATCGCGGTCGCGTAATAACCGCCCATCACGCCCTGCTGGCTCGTGAACTCGACGACGGCGTTGGACACCAGGTCCGCCTTGCACAGGTGTGCGGCGCGAGCAGCGTCGGCGGCAAGATGGGCGCCCAGGTGAGCCTCGCGGGCGATAGCGAGCGCGAGCTGCTCGATGCGCTCGGACTTGGCGAGCACGCTACCGAGCTTCTCCTGGAAGGCAACCTTGGACAGACGCTCACGGAACTCGTCGAGGGAGATCTTCAGGTCCTCCTCGTAGAAGAACTTAGCGTCGTCCAGACGGGCGCGCACGACGCGCTCGTTACCGTCGATCACGCGCTCGGCGTTCTCGGGCTTGCTGTTGGAGACGACCACGAACTCACGCGTCAGCTTGCCCTCCCCGTCATAGATCGGGAAGTAGCGCTGGTTGGTGAGCATGGACTCGCAGATAATCTCGTGCGGGACCTTGAGGAACTCCTCGTCGAAAGTACCGACGAGCACCGTCGGCCACTCGCAGAGGTTAATGACCTCCTCAAAGACCTTCTTGGGCGTATCGACATGGCAGCCGGGGCGAGCGGCCTCGACCTCGGAGATACCGGCAAGGATGGCCTCGCGACGGCGCTCGGCAGAAAGCACGCCGGCGTCCTCGAGTACCTGCTCGTAGGCGGCGGGGCTGGCGACAACGTGGTCACCGGGGCCGAGCACGCGATGGCCGCGCGTGGTGTTGCCGCTCGTCACGTCGGCAAACGACACGGGCACAACATCCTCGCCCAGAAGGCAGCAAATCCAGCGGACCGGACGCACGAACGTCGCGTGCTCGTGGCCCCAGCGCTGGGAGCGGTAGTTGGGCCACTGCAGGCCGGCAATGGTCTTCTCGCACAGGGCCGTCAGGATCGGGGTTGCCGGTGCGGAGGGAATGTTCTTCTCGGCAAAGACATACTCGCGACCGTCGGTATCCTCACGACGGACCAGGTCCTCGGCAGCCACACCGCACTTGCGGGCGAAGCCCTGGGCGGCCTTGGTGGCGTTACCGTCAGCGTCGAAGGCGATGTTTGCCGCGGGGCCACGCTTGACCTCGTGAACCTCATCGGTCGCGGTGGCAACGTCGGCAACGAGCGCAGCCAGGCGACGCGGGCTCGAGATCACGCGGACCTCGCCGTGGGCCAGACCGGCCTCGTCGAGACCCTTGGCGATCATGGTACCAAGCTGCTTGACGGCATTGTTCAGCGGTGCAGAGGGCATTTCCTCCGTACCGATCTCAAACAGGAAATCCTTAGCGTCTGCCATGGCTTACGCCACCTCGCCTTCCTGGTCGGCATTCTCGTTGACTCCGGCGACCTCGGCCATGTAGGCCTCGCAGCACGCCTTGGCGACGGCGCGGACGCGCAGGATGTAGTTGGCACGCTCGACCGCGGACAGGGCGCCGCGGGCATCGAGCAGGTTGAAGGCGTGGCTGCACTTCATGACACAGTCGTACGCCGGCAACGGCAGCTTGCGCTCCAGGCAGGAATGGCACTCGGCCTCGTAGTCGTCAAACTTCTGACGCATCATCTCGACGTTGGCGACCTCAAAGTTATAGGCACTGAACTCGCGCTCGTTCTCGAGGAACACGTCGCCGTAGGTCATGGGCGTGCCGTCGGGCAGATAGCTCCACACCAGATCGTAGACCGAGTTGACGCCCTGAGCGTACATGGCGATACGCTCCAGGCCATAGGTGATCTCGACGGGCACGGGGTCGACCTCGATACCGCCCACCTGCTGGAAGTACGTGAACTGCGTGACCTCCATGCCGTTGAGCCAGACCTCCCAGCCAAGGCCCCAGGCGCCCAGCGTCGGGCTCTCCCAGTCGTCCTCGACAAAACGGACGTCATGGTCGTTGGGGTCCAGGCCAATGGCAGCAAGAGACCCCAGGTAAAGCTCCTGAGCATTAACCGGAGAGGGCTTAATGAGCACCTGGAACTGATAGTAGTGCTGCATGCGGTTAGGGTTCTCGCCGTAGCGGCCGTCGGCGGGACGGCGGCAGGGCTGCGCATAGCAGGTGCGCCATTCGGCGGGACCGAGCGAGCGCAGCGTGGTCGCGGTATGGAAGGTACCGGCACCGACCTCGGAGTCATAGGGCTGCATAATGACGCAGCCCTGCTCGCCCCAGTACTGCTGGAGGCGCAGGATGATGTCTTGGAAGGAAAGCGATGAAGCGTTCATGCCTCTAATATCCCCTCGTCGAAACGATTACACGGTTAGGTACTGTACTATAGCGGTTTTTAGTCGATAGCGCCGATGCGGTTGAGCGGCCAGTAGCGCACAAGCGCCACAGCGATCAAATCAGAGCGATCGACGGGACCAAAGTAGCGCGAGTCGGCAGAGTTTTCGCGGTTGTCGCCCATCACCCACACGCACCCGTCGGGAACGGTGTAGGGATAACTCACCTGGGCGCCAGGCGCTTGGACCGAAAGCGGCCAGCTCATGCCCGTCGTATAGTCCTCATCGAGCGCTTGGCCGTCAACGACCACCTTGCCGTCCTGCAGGTCGACCGTCTGGCCGGCCGTGGCAATAACACGCTTGACAAGAACATCATGCTCGGAAGTGACATCGGGGTTGTGGAACACCACGATATCACCCTGTTTGACGGGCTGACCGAGCTCGAGGCTCACCTTTTGTGCCAGGATCTGGTCGCCAATCTCGATCGTGTCCTCCATGGAGCCGGTGGGTACCACAAAGGGCTCGACCACAAAGGTGCGGATCAGGAAGGTGGCCACGAGCGCGATCGCGATGACCGCGACCCACTCAAAAGCGCCCCTCAACGCGGAATGCTGCGATGGAACCATTCTCACTCCTCGCTCTGCGAATACGAAGCGTCCAGAATCTCCTGCGCGTATGCGCGCTCCTGGGGCGTAAGCCGTGCCGTCTCGATCAGGTCGGGACGCCAGCGGCAGGTGCGCTCGATGGCATTCTTACGGCGCCAGGCGTCAACCTTGGCATGGTCACCGCTCACGAGCACCGGCGGCACGCCCTCGCCGTTGAATTCAGCAGGGCGAGTGTACTGCGCATACTCGAGCAGGCCTCCGTCCTCGGCGGTCGAGAACGACTCGTCGACGTTGCTCATCTCGTCACCAAGGGCGCCGGGAATCAGGCGTACGACGGCATCGGCAACGACCATAGCGGGAAGCTCGCCGCCCGTGAGCACGTAATCGCCGATCGACAGGCGCTCGTCGGCATACGCATAGGCACGCTCGTCGACACCCTCGTAACGGCTGCACACAAACAGCAAGCGCTCGCTTTTGAGCAGGCGCTCGGCCACATGCTGTGTAAAGGGCTCGCCACAGGGGGTAAAAAACACCACGGTGGGCTTAGGACCCTCGGAGCTAATAGCCTCGATGGCCTCGACAATAGGCTCGACCTTCATGAGCATGCCCTGCCCGCCGCCGTACGGCTCGTCATCGACGGTACGATGGCGGTCGTGCGTCCAGTCGCGCAGGTTATACGCCTTAAAATCAAAAAGGCCGGCCTTGCGGGCGCGGCCCAAAATCGATGTGGACATGACGGGCTCAAACATCTCGGGAAAGACCGAAAGGGTCTCAATCAGCATGTTGTCCTCCCTACTTGTCCATATCGATCAGGCCGTCCATAACGTGGACGGAAATTGTTCCTGTGTCGGGAAGATCGAGCACAACCTGCTCGATCACGGGAATCAGTACCTCGCCGTACCGATCACCCTCGACAACCCAAACATCGTTAGCGGGCGTCGACATGATCTCGACGATCGTGCCGAGTGAACCGAAGCGCTCGTCGACCACCTCGCGACCCATCAGGTCGGTATAGGCGGCGTCGAGTGAATCGAGCTCAAAATCGTCACGATTTGCCAACACATAGCATCCCGTGATGCCCTCGGCGGCCGTCAAGTCGTCAATGCCCTCAAACGAGACCAGATCGCCATCGCCCGTATCGGTGACGGACACGACCGTGCAAAAGCGGTCGCGCTTGAGCGCCGGCGGCGTCAGGGCGACGCGCATACCCGGCTCTAATACAGAAGGAAGCCCCCGCAGCGGTTGCGCGAGGACCTCCCCCTTCCTTCCGTGCGGCTTGACCACACGGGCGATGTTTTTGTACTGGGACCTCAAGGTCCTAGCCCAGAACCTCTACCTCGACAGCAGTGTCGAGGCGAGCGGCCAGTGCACGGGCGAGCGTGCGAATGGCCTTGATGGTACGGCCACGACGGCCGATGACCTTAGCGACGTCATCCTCGGCGACAGAAACCTCGATCGTAGAGGCGTCGTCACCATCGATGACCTCAAGGCTCACGGAATCCGGGTCGTCGACGATCTGAACAACGAGATATTCGACGAGATCGGCGATGCGATCTGAGAGCATTGCCTCACCCTCGAGCTGTGCAGCGTCAACCTCAGGCACGATTTACTCCTCGGCGCCCTCAGCGGCCTCAGCGGCAGCCTTAGCTGCCTCGGCCTCTTTGGCGAGCTGCTTCTTGGACTTCTTGACGACGGTCTCGGTCTTCTCGCCCTCGTTGGCGGCCTTGACCAGAGCGGCGACGGCGTCGGTGAGCTGAGCGCCCTTGGACTGCCAGTCGGCAATCTTCTCGAGGTCGAGGTTGATGGTCTTGGGGGCGGTCATCGGGTTGTAGCGGCCAACCTCCTCGATGATACGACCGTCACGCGGGGCGCGGGAATCGGCGACGACGACACGGTAGTACGGACGCTTCTTAGCGCCGTGACGAGCAAGGCGAATCTTGACTGCCAAAGGAAACTCCTCCAACCAAGCAGCTTTAGGCTGCAACTACAAACAAACAGTTGAACATAATACGCCATCGACGCGGGCAGGTGAAGTCCGTGAGACCAACTTCTTCGGTGTAGTCGAGGGCAAATCCATATCTTAGACAAGAATTCGGGATTTGCAAGCACATACACGCACCCCACATGAGCTGCGCGGTATACTCATGACATGGAAAGACGCGAACATACATACGGTTATGAGGATGCCATGGGCGTCACGCCACCTCCCTGGACGGGTCCGGCGGTGGGCCTCATGGACCTCGATGCGTTTTTTGCGAGCGTGGAGATGCTCGATCATCCCGAATGGCGCGGAAAGCCGCTCATCGTGGGCGGAGACGCCGATTCGCGTGGCGTCGTGTCCACGTGTTCGTATGAGGCACGTCGCTTTGGCGTGCGCTCTGCCATGGCCTCGGCCGAGGCGCGGCGCTTGTGCCCGCAAGCCATTTGGACGCACGGGCACTTTGATCGCTACCGCGAGGTGAGCGCGCAGGTCATGGCTATTCTTGCCGAGGAGACGCCGCGCGTTGAGCGCGTATCCATCGACGAAGCCTTTATCGATATCACACCGGGTCGCTTTGCGCCCGAGGACCCACTGCTGGTTGCACGGCGTATAAGCGACCGCGTGGCAGCGCTGGGAGTGACGTGCTCCATTGGCGTGGGCTGCAACAAGACGGTCGCAAAGATCGCAAGCGAGCGGGATAAGCCGTTTGGGCTGACCATCGTGCGCCCCGGAACCGAGCAGCGCTTTTTGGCCGCGCTGCCGGTATCTGCCATGAGCGGCATCGGGCGCTCGGCCGAGGAGCGACTGCGCCGTATGCGCATCTACACGCTCGGCGAGCTGTCACGCGCGCCGGAATCCACCTTGGCCTCTATTTTTGGCGTCAACGGCGAACGTATGCGTCAGCGTGCGCTGGGACTTGAAATCTCCGAAGTCACGAGTCTCGATGAAGAGCGCAAGATCAAGTCGGTCAGCAATGAACGCACCTTTGCGAAAGATTTAACTGAGCGCGGAGACATCGAAGCGGCGATTGCACTGTTGGGCGAGTCAGTTGGACGCCGCCTGCGCCGTCAGGGACTGACGGGCGGCACGGTAACGCTCAAGCTCAAGTATTCGTATGGCAGCGGGCGTACGGCACAGCGCCGGCTGCCTCATCCGACCGACGATGAGAACATCTTTGTGGCGGTTGCGCTCGAACTGCTCGACAACATCTGGCAGGAAGGCATGCATGTGCGTCTGGCGGGTATCGGGATGAGCGACTTTGACCATCAGGGCGGCATCCAGACCGACCTGTTCTGCGAAGTCGACGACCGCGGAGCCCAATCCAGCGACCGACGCGACCTCTCGGTTGCTATCGACGCCGTCCGAGACAAGTTCGGCGACACCGCCCTATCCTTCGGCCGCCAATCCCGCTTCAACGATTAACCGCCTTTGGGCAAAAAGAAAGCCGGGCAGGTACGGAAAACCGCAACTGCCCGGCAAAATGCGCGAGGCTAACTAAAAGCCCCGTATCAAATGAGCCACTAGAGGAGGTCGAGGGGGAGCTGGGGGGCGTCACCCCAGAGCTTTTCTAGACGGTAGAAGTCGCGGGCTTCGGGAGTGAAGACGTGAACGACGACCGAGCCGTAGTCCATGAGCATCCAGGTCTTCTGCTCGCGGCCCTCGATGGAGAACGGATGCTCGCCGCAAGCCGCGGCGACCTTCTCCTCGATCTCGTCGACGATAGAATCGACCTGGCGGTTGTTGGTACCGGTGGCAAGCACAAAGTAGTCGCACACGTCGGAAAGCTCGGTCAGGTTGAGCACCTGCACGTCCTCGCCCTTCTTGTCGTAGGCGGCCTGCGCGGCGGCGCGGGCGACATCCTCGGCGGCGACACCGCTCGCGGACAGCGAGGCGGCGGTGCGGTCGGACGTGGCAACGAAACTCTTATGCTCCACACCTTCAAGAATCTGCTCGTCAGTCATGGTCTCGTCGGCCATGGAATACCTCTTTCTAGACACACCCGAGCTAGCGCAGCTGGGCGTAATGGTTGTAAATCGTAATAGCCGTGGGATAAAGATAGCGCCCGGACTGGATCACATAGACCAGACCCTGCGCAAAACAGGAGAAGAACAACTCGTCGAGCGAGGACTTCCCCACCATCTTGCGCAGCGCATGGGCATAGTCGCCGTGACGGTTGGGCTCGATGGCATCTGCCACAAAGACCACCATATCGAGCGACGTCATGTCGCAGGCACCCACGGTGTGACGGTCGACAGCCTGGAAAACGGCCGGTGACAGCTCGGGAAAAAGCTGCGGAAGCTCATAGGCGGCAACAGGGCCATGCAAAAGCGGCGTCGCGGCGGAAGGAGAGCCGGCAACCTTGATGCCATAGTGAAGCGCGCGGGCCACGAGCTCGTCATCGGAAAGAACCTTGTCCCAGTCGTGAACTAAGCCGGCGGCAGCCGCATCAAAGCGGTCAACGCCGTAGACCTCGGCCAGATGAAGTGCGGTCTCGGCAACACCCAGCGAATGCACATAGCGCTTGCGCTTATCTTTCATGCGAACATCGAGCAGCTCTTGAATGCGCTTGAGCAGCGCGCGCTCATCGCCCTCAAACTGATCCTCTACCGACAACGTAGCCCCCATCACTCAAAATCTTCTTGGCCCAAATCGGCATATAGCCTGCGCTTGCGAATGTAGCCGAGCACGGACTCGCTCGTAAGATAGCGCACGCTCATGCCGCGGGCAACTCGCTTACGAATGTTCGTCGAGCTGATCGCCAGCGCCGGAATCTGAATATAGCGCACGTCGAACGGCAGCCCCGACTCTTTGATTCGGGCACGCGCCGTATCGATATCAAAGCCCGGTCGCGTCGCCGCAATAAAGGTAGCAAGCTCAGCGATTCGTTCGGCATCATGCCAGGTCACAATATCGATAATCGCATCGGCGCCCGTAATAAAGTAGAGCTTTACCTGCGGCGGGTAAAAGTCGCGAAGGGCATGAAGCGTATCGGCCGTATAGGTCACGCCCGGACGGTCGATCTCGAAACGGCTCGCCAAAAAAGCCGGATTCGCGGCGGTGGCGAGAACCGTCATGGCATAACGGTCCTCAGCAGGCGTCACCGGTTTGTCGAGTTTAAAGGCAGGAGAGCCGGCCGGCATAAAGAGCACAGCGTCCAAGTCGAGCGACTCGCGCGCCTGCTCGGCAGTCACCAAGTGCCCGTAATGAATCGGGTCGAAGGTGCCGCCCATAATGCCAAGCCGAAACTCTTTGCCCTCTTTTATGGGCAGCTCGGGCAAACCGATTCCACCGCGCAGCGACATGGCTTACTCGCCCTCCGAGGTCTCGGCATCGTCCGCGGCATCCGCCGCATCGACAACCTCGACGCCCTCATCCGGAGCATCGGTCACGTCAAGGGCCTCAACGGCAACGTCCTCGCCAGCGTCCTCGAGCTCCTCGTACTCCGAGAAGTCCTCGGCGCCCTCAAAGTCAAAGGCGCGCTGGCAAATGCGGACCTCGTCGCCCGCACGGCAGCCGGCCTTCTCGAGCGCGTCGTCAACACCCATGCGCGCAAACTTATGCTGCAGGTAGATGACGGCTTCCTCGTTTTCCCAGTCGGTCTGGATAACCATGCGCTCGATGGCGCGACCGACCACGCGGAAGGCACCGGGCTCTTCCTGAACAATGCGGAAACGCTTCTCGCGCTGCAGGCGACGGCGCTCCCACTCCTCGTCGCGAAGATCGACCGGCTCATCGGAGACCGCCAGCTCGGCGCGCAGCTTAGCCACCTGCTCGCCCACGGCAAGCATCAGCGTGTTGAGGCCGGCGCCCGTCACGGCGGACACGGCAAAGAACAAATGTCCATCGTCGAGCGCGGCGCGCTTAAGGTCGGCAATCTTGTCGGCCGTGCCCGGCGCATCGCACTTGTTGGCGACGACGATCTGCGGACGCTCCGAAAGCTCGGCGCCATACTGCTCGAGCTCACGGTTGATGATGCGGTAATCCTCAACCGGGTCGCGATCCTCAAAACCGCCCGTCATGTCGACGACATGCATGATCAGCGCCGTACGCTCGATGTGGCGCAGGAACTGGTGGCCCAAGCCCTTGCCCTCGCTCGCGCCCTCGATGAGGCCGGGGACGTCGGCAACGACATAGGAGTACTCGCCGGCACGCACCATACCCAGGTTGGGCACGAGCGTGGTAAACGGATAGTCGGCGATCTTGGGTCGGGCGGCACTCATGCGCGCGATAAGCGAGGACTTGCCCACCGAGGGGAAGCCCACGAGCGCGGCATCAGCCATGAGCTTCATCTCGAGCTCAATCCAGTGCTCCTCGGCCGGCTCGCCCAGCTGGGCGAATGCGGGCGCGCGGCGCACCGACGTCACAAAGTGCGTATTGCCCAGACCGCCGGCACCGCCGGGCGCCACAACGACGCGCTCGCCATCATGCACCAAGTCGGCAATCTCGAACATCGGGGTCTGCGTCTCGGGGTCGAGCTCGCGCACCACGGTACCCATGGGAACCTTGAGAATAAGGTCCTCGCCGCTCTTACCGTTACGACGGGCACCCTGCCCGTGCGTGCCGCGCTCGGCGCGGAAGTGATGCTTAAAGCGGTAATCGATCAGCGAAGACAGCTGAGCATCGGCCTGGATGACGACATTGCCGCCACGACCGCCGTCGCCGCCATCGGGGCCGCCCTTGGGGACAAATGCCTCGCGCCTAAACGACATGCATCCGGCTCCGCCGTCGCCGCCGCACACGTTAATGCGGCTGATATCGGTGAACTGTGACAACAGAATCGCCTCCTACAAAAAGAGGGAGACCCTTGAATCCTAAAACTCAAGTGCCTCCCACATATGTGCTCTATGAAGGGTGAATTATGCGTTCGCGAGCGGGCGTACGCTGACCCTGTGCTTGATACCCTTGTGGAACTCAACGGTACCGTCGACCAGCGCGAACAGCGTGTCGTCCTTGCCACGGCCAACGTTCTCACCCGGGTGGATGTGAGTGCCGTGCTGACGGACGAGAATCGTGCCCGTGGTTACCGTCTGGCCGGCATAGCGCTTCGTGCCAAGGCGCTGACCGCGGGAGTCACGGCCATTACGGGAGGAACCGAGTCCTTTTTTGTGTGCCATTGTGTATACCTACTCTTTCGTTACGAGTGTAATCTACTCGGCGACGGGAGCCTCGGCAACAGCCTCGGCCTCTGCCTTGACAGCCTTCTTGGCGCGGGACGTAGCCTGGACCTTCACGATCTTCAGCTTGGTGAGCTGCTGACGGTGACCCTTCAGACGACGATAGCGCTTACGCTTGTGGAACTTGAAGACCAGCTGCTTCTCGCCCTTGAACTGCTCAACGATCTGAGCGGTAACCTTGGCCTTGGCCAGCTTGTCGGGATCGGTGACGATCTTCTTACCATCGTTGAGGAAGATGACCGGCAGGGTGACCTTGTCGCCCTCATTGCCCTCGATCTTCTCGACGGTGATGACATCGTCGGTGGCGACCTTGTACTGCTTGCCGCCCGTGTTAACGATTGCGTACATGTTTACTTGCCCTTCATGCATCAGTTAGTGCAACAGCCGAATATAGTAGCAGGCGATAATACCCCCGTCAACGAGTATGTGGAGCAAATCCACAAGTTCGCACAGGTATGGGGCTGACGAGTCGGCCCTCGTCGTCCTCGCATGCTTGATTCTGACGCTCGACATCGTAGGAGCAGATGGTCACGAGGTCTTGCATACCGGTGGAAACAATAGGTGCATCGACGCCCGGGGTCAAGCCCTGCAACAAAACATCAGCAGCAGAAAGCAAAATCTCCGGACGCATGGAGCCCTCGTTGTCGGCATGGGTGTCGAGCATGAGCACCAGATGGTCCTCACACTCCCCCGCCGTGAGCTCATAGCCAACGAGCGTATGGTCCAGATCAAGTCGCTTGCTCTTTTTGCCGCGTGCGTAGTCGATGCCATGGCCTGCACGCAACGTGTCGATCGCGGCGCGTACCTCATCGGCGCTCACGGGCGCCTCGGGATCCAGGTGCAGGTCGATGCGATACGACAGGCGCGTGAGCTGAGCCGTGAGCGCCGGCGTGCGCACGTCGATGTAGGCAGCCTCGATAGGCGCCAGATCGGCAGGCGATGCAGCGGCCAGACGCTCAAAGGCCTCGTCAAGCGCGACGAACTCGGTCATAAACAGGTCATACCACTCGCAGGTCGACGACGTGCCCACGGGCAGCGCCGACGAAAAGCCCACGCGCATATGCGGTGAGAAACCCTGCGTCACGGCATAGGGCAGGCCCGCACGGCGCACGATACGCTCAATGGTATGGATTAGTTCCAAATGGCCCAGGTACTTGAGGCGATCACGCTTGCCGTAGCGAACGCGCAGCCTAAAGAGCGTGGGATTGTCGGTCAAACGCTCACTCATGCGCGATCACCCATCAATACATTCTTGGCGTGGAGCGTGGGGCAGATTCCGCAACCGGTGCACGACGTGCGGGTGCAGTCGGGCGTCGTGACGCCCTCGAGCGAACGGCGGTATTCGCGCTCGAGGAAGCCGCGCGAGCAGCCGGGGCTCACGTGCTCCCAGGGCAGACGCCAGTCCAGCTCATAGGGCAGGTGCACGAGCTCGTTGAGGTCGATGCCGTTTTTGGCAGCGGCCTCCTTCCAGTTGTCGAGCGAAAAGTGCTCCACCCAGGCGTCGAAGCGCGAGCCCGCACGCCAGGCATCGATGATGACCGGCGTCATATCGCGACCGGCACGGGAGAGCGCAGCCTCGATGAGCGAGGTCTCGGCATCGTGGTAATGCACGCGGACGGCACGGTTACGAACGCTCGTGATGAGCAGCTTCTGGCGGCGCTTGACGTCGTCGTAATCGAGCTGCGGGCACCACTGGAAGGGCGTTGCCGCCTTGGGGATGAACACCGAAACCGAGATAGACACCGAGATAGACCCGCGGCGCGCCTTGGGCACCACGGAACGGCCAAGCTCCAGCACGTGATCGGCCAGGTTGGCGATAGCCACGATGTCCTCATCGCGCTCGCCGGGAAGGCCCATCATGAAGTAGAGCTTCATGCGGTTCCAGCCGGCCTCGAAGGCTGCCTTGGCCGCGCGATCCAAGTCCTCCTCGGTCACGTTCTTGTTGATGATGTCGCGCATACGCTGGCTGCCCGCCTCGGGCGCGAACGTCAGGCCGCCCTTCTTTTCGCCGGCGACCGACTCGGCCATATCCACGCCAAACGAATCCAGGCGCTGCGAGGGAATGGACACGCGAATGCCCGTGTCTTCCAGACGGCGGTTAAGGCGACCGAGCACATCGCGGATGCAGGAGTGGTCGGTCGTCGAAAGCGAGGTAAGCGACACCTCGTCATAGCCGGTCTTTTCCAGGCCCTGGATCACCGACGAGACGATCTGGTCGGCCGAACGCTCACGCACCGGGCGATACGTCATGCCGGCCTGGCAAAAACGACAGCCGCGAGCGCAGCCGCGCAGAATCTCGATAGACAGGCGGTCGTGAACCAGCTGCGCATAGGGCACGCACGACTGCGACAGCGGATTCGTGGCGCCGAAATCCTCGACGACGCGTTTGTAGACCACGGTCGGCGCATCCTTGCCCTCGCGCGGCACGGTGTAGCCATGCGGCGAGCAGGGCTCGTCGTGACGAACCTCATAGAGCGACGGCACGTAGTTGCCGGCAATGGATGCAAGCTGCTCAACAATCTGCGCGCGCGGGACTCCTTCGTCGCGCAGGCGGCGATGCAGCTGGCAGGTCTCGAGCAGCGATTCCTCGCCCTCGCCGATGAGGATGGCATCGAAGAAGGCCGCGTACGGCTCGGGGTTGTACACCGAGGGGCCGCCGGCGATGATGATGGGGTCGTCTTCACCTCGGTCGGCCACTAACAGCGGAATGCCAGCGAGGTCGAGTGCCTCAAGGAAGTTCGTCACCGCCATCTCGTGCGGCACATGCAGACCGACGATATCAAACGAAGCGACGGGGGCGGCACCCTCGAGCGACAGCAGCGGAATACCCGCCTCGCGCATGGCGTCACCCATATCGGGCCACGGCACATAGCCACGCTCGCAGGAGATGCCCTCGGCCTGGTTAAGGATGTTGTAGAGGATGGCGATACCCTGGTTGGGCAGACCGACCTCGTACACATCCGGGTAGATCAGGCAGCAACGGTAGTCGGCATCGGCCTTTGAAAGCGTGCCCCACTCGTGATCGATATAGCGACTCGGCTTTTCGACCTTGGCGAGCAGCGGCTCAATTAAATGAAAACAGTCTTGATACGGAACGCGCAACGGAAAACCCCTAAGCAGCGAGATCGGATGCGTCCTCGTAGGACGCCATAGGACGGGTAGCGCCCGCGACCGTGGTCACCAGATCGCGAACGCGGGAGAACGTGGCAGTGACCACCTCGTTGGCACGGCTGTAGTCGACATCGCGCTCGTAGAGCGAAACGAGCGCACGGCCCATGCCATAGGTGCCCGCGGCGGCAGTAAGCGCCTTGACGGCAAACCCAATATGCGGCGTCTGCTTGACGAGCGCGCGGGTGAACGCGCGGATCACAAGACCGCCGGCAAGCACGCCCGCGACCTCGTAGCCGCGCTCAGGCTTAATGCCGCGTCCAAAGACGGCAGCGAGCTCAAAGAGCATGCCCACCTGCGCCAGCGCCATCACGGGATAATCGGCGCCCGGCAAAAACACCAGCGCACCGGTCGCCATATTGGTGAGCGCGCACGAGGTGATGATACGATTGGCCGCCGCGATGCGCATGAAGGCAAAGTTCGCCGCAAAAGCCGTTTCCTTGTCGGTGCGATCGAGAATCCAGCGGGCAAGCGTCTCGAGCAGATACGTCTTATCGGTTGCCGCTACCACGCCGAGCATAGGCGTGGACTCCTCGATAAACGGCACCTCCACAGCAGACTCGGCAAGCACGCACACGGGCGCGCCGGCGATCACGAGCTCCTGCACGGCACTCTCCAAGCGGTCGGAGCCGCACGAGAGCACCAGTACCACATCGGTATCGGTCTTTGGAGCAATTCGCTCCTCCCCCAGACGCTCGACGCGCACAATGCCCGAGGTCGTCTGCGGTACAAAGGCGTCACGCACCGTCTCGGCCAGAAAGCGCGAGGCGGACGAATCCAAATAGACCGAGACGCGCACCGGCGTATCGGAATCCTTCTTAACGGACGCGCCCATCTTAAAAGCGCGGGTCAGCTTATCTACGGGAATTTTCATAGCAAACCCCTCCAGCGGTTACGCGGCGCCCGAACGATGCCGCCATATGGATTGTACGATACCCACCGTCAGCAGCTGAATCATCATCGAAGACGAACCGAAGCTAATAAACGGTAGCGGAATACCGGTAATCGGCATCATGCCGATGCACATGCCGATGTTTTCGAAGGTCTGGAACGCCCACATGCCAACGATGCCCACACACGATAGGCGCAAGAACAGCGACTCACACTTAAAGGCGACGCGAATCGTCGAAAAGATCAGCAGCACGTAGAGGCACAGGAGCAAAAAGGAACCGCAAAAGCCAAAGGTCTCGGACAGGAAGGCGAAGACGAAGTCGGTGTGGAACTCGGGCAGAAAGCCGCCGGCCGACTGCGTCGCATGGCCCAAACCCTTACCAAAGAAGCCGCCCGAGCCAACGGCGATAAGCGACTGCTGCAGGTTGTAGGCATCGTCCGAATCGGCATTATCGGGGTCGATAAAGACCGTCAGACGGTTCATCTGATACTGCTTGATGAGCACATCGTGGCCGAGCAACGAATCAAAGACCGAATCGAGCGCCAGGACGAGGGCCACCAGGCCCACGAGCAGGGCCAGGGTCGACAGCACCCATTCGCGGCGTGCACCGCTCATGCAGATTACGATGGCGCCCGAGACCAGCACGACCAGGCCCGAGCCCAGGTCGCCCATGGCGACGACGGCCAAAAACGGAATGGACAGCATGCCGCAGAGCTTGACGTAGTCGCGAACGGTATCGATGCGGCCGTTATACTGCGAGCCAAGCGTGGCGATAAAGAAGATGGTGATGAGCTTGGCAAGCTCGACCGGCTGGAATGTCAAGCCGATACCGGGAATCTTGATCCAGCCTGTCATGCCCAGACCGCCCGTATAGGACAGACCCGGAATCTTGGGCGAGAAGATCACGATCAGGTCGATGACGAGCAACGCCGTCGAAAAATTGGAAATACCGCGCAGATCGGTACGCCAGACGAGCACCGCAAGCACCGCGCCAATGCCAATGCCCAGCAGGTGGCGCGAGAATGAGGCGTCGGCCTTAAACTGTGACGCCGACCAAATAATGATGGCGCCATAGGCAACGAGCGCGACGGTAGCCAGCAGCACACCGATATGCACCTTTTGGCGAAACGTACCGCGCGAGGCCGAAAGTTGCTTGTTGACGCGGTCCAGGCTGCTGCGAGAGCCGGTCTTGGTTGAACGGAACAGATCCGCCGGAGAAAAATCCATCGCAACCTCCTATCGAACCGAAGAATCGCCCGAGGCCGAAGAGGTATCGGGCTCGTCATAAATCACGCCGAGCACGTCGCGCACGACATGCATCGCGGTATCCGAACCACCGCCGCCCTGCTCCAGGACAGTAGCGATGACATACTTGGGGTCATCGGCCGGTGCATAGGCGCAGAACCACGCGTATTCGTCCTCGCCGCTTTTCTCGCCCGTGCCCGACTTGCCGTACACCTGCGGCGTCAGGGTGCCAAAGTGAGCCGCCAGGGACGTCGATGCCGTGTAAATCACGTCGTGCATGCCGTTGCGAACAAGAGTCAAATCCGAATCGCTGTTGATCTTGGCCTCCAGGCGCTTCTTCTTGCCCTTGCCGTTGTACTTATAGGCATCGCCGTCGCCATCGCGCGACACGGCAGACAAAAACACGTGAGGCACGTACTGTTTGCCGCCGTTGGCAAGACCCATATAGGCGCACGCCATCTGCAGGGGCGTCACCAGGATGTCGCCTTGGCCGATGGCAATGTTGGTCATATCGCCGGCATTCCACTTGCGGTCCTCGGCAGAGGCGTCGGTAAAGTACGACTCTTTCCACTCGGCATCGGGAATACGGCCCGCGCCCTCACTCGGCAGATCGATACCGCAGGTCTTGCCTAGGCCCCAGCGACGAAAGACCTCCTGCAGGCCCTCGGAATGTTGCTCGTCATAAAAGAAGGCCTTGCCCATGTCGTAGAAGACGGGGTCGCACGAGTTGGCGATACCCGACTGCAGCGTCATGGTGCCGTGGCCAGACGTCAGCCAGCAGCGCTTGCCCCAAGCCTTGCCCAGGCCCGTCCAATAGCCCGTGCAGTTGGTTGTCTGCGTTGAAGTGTAGGTTCCAAACTCAAGACCGGCCAGTGCCGAGAGCGGCTTGATGGTCGAGGCCGACATGTACTGTCCGCTAATGGCGCGGTTGAGCAGCGGGTGCGAACCCTTGTCATCATTGAGCTCGGTCCACACGTCATTTGAGACGCCGCCGATAAAGACGGACGGATCGAACTTGGGCTCGCTCGCCATGCCCAGGATCTCGCCATTGTTGGGATCGAGACACACCACAGCGCCGTTGCCGGCATTGCTGTAGCCAGTGGTCTTGGCAAGCTCGATGGCGCTCGCCAGCGCCGTCTCACAGGCCTGTTGGATCTTAAGATCGAGCGTGAGCTTAATGTCGGAGCCGGCCTTGGCGGGCACGGCGCCGGCCTGACCGGTCACATTGCCCGAGGCATCGACCTTGACGGTCTGCTCGCCACGAATACCCTGCAGCAGGTTTTCGTAGTAGCTCTCAACACCCGCCTGGCCCACGATATCGCCCGACTGGTACGTAATCCGGCCAGCAGAAGCATCATCATCACCAGAGGTTTTCTTATTCTGGGCCTCGAGCTGCTCGGAGGTAATGGTGCCGGTATAGCCCAAGATATGGCATGCCGTCTCGCCATATGGATACTGGCGCTCGGTACGCTCGGCAATCTTGACGCCCGGGAACTCGCCGGCGTGCTCCTGAATATAGGCAACCGTGGAGCGACGGACGTCCGTCGCGATGGTATGCAGGCTCTGAGCGCCCTCGGAATTGTCCTGAATATTGCGCAGCACCGCCACGTAGGGCATACCGAGCACGTTGGCAAGATGGCGAACCAGAACCTCATCCTCGGCAAGGTCGCGGTAGGCCACGACAGCAAGTGAGGGACGGTTCTGGACAAGCGCCACGCCATTGCGGTCGAGGATGCGGCCGCGCACAGCGGGTGTGGTAACGGTGCGCGTCTGATTGCTATTAGCCTGCTTTTCGTAATAGTCCGACGAGACCATCTGCATGCCCCACAGCTTGACGGCAAGCGCCGCGAACATCGCGCCCACACCCGTGGTGAGGATGGAGAAGCGGCCCTTAAAGGCGGTCGCCGCGGTATTGCCCTCGCCCTCGGTGGCGCGCGGGGCCGTCCCATGCTGCGTATCGTAGGTAAAACGAGAATCGCCGCGACGCATAATGACCAGTGCGACCACGATGGCCACAACCAGCACGATACCGGCGATAATAACCGTCATCTGGGAAGACATCTACGAGCCTCCCCTATTTGAGCTTACGGGTCTTGGGCTTAAAGCGCATGCCCGTCTGGCGTCCGCCACGTGCGGAGAATCCATAACCGGACTGCGGCACGACGCCGGACATCAAAAACGGAATGGCAACCAGACCCGTCAGGATCGAAGACGGCAGCGCATGGCCGAAGATCGCCACGACAAAGCTCGTCTCCAAACCCATAAACAGCAAGATGATGCTGTAGATCACATTAATGACGAACGCGAAGGCGCCCACCGTGATGCCGCGCGCACTCGGGGCACCGCCCGTCTGACCGGCAGCGCTATGCACCAGGGCAAAAGAACCCACGGTCAGCAGGAGCGACATAACGCCCACCGGCACGGCAGCGGAAAGGTCATAGAACAAGCCGCTGCAAAAACCGCACACGACGGCACGGGTCGGGTCGCCCGAGAACACGCTTAGGCACACCAGGATAATCATAAAGTTGACGCGACCGCCCGCAATGGAGATCTGCGGTGCCAGGCCTGCCTGCAGCAGCACGCACACAATGGCGGCGATTACAAACGTGCGGGAGCTCATCCCCTGCTCGTGTAGATCCATGGACATGCCCCCTATTCGCTCGAGCCGGAATCGGTCGTCTCGGACGTGTCGGAACTGTCATCCGGGCTCTCGTCCTTCGTCTTGGTCGCAGCATCGCGCGACGTTCCCTGCGGCGTGCTGTTGGCCGTGTTCACGTCCTCATCCGAGGCCGACTGTTCGTCGGTCAGCGAGGTAATGACCAGCACTTCCTCGTTGTTCTCGGCCGTCGTCTGGGCGCGCACCACAATGGTGTAGTACACGTCGTTAGCCGATTTCTCAACAGACGAGACGGTGCCGAGCGGTAGACCCTTGGGGAACACACCGCCAATGCCCGAGGTCACGATGATGTCGCCAACCTTAACGTCGGAATCGACGCTCACGTACTCAAGACGCAGCGTGCCGTCAGCCTGACCCTGCAGCATGCCCTGGGCGCGCGTGTCCTGCACCATAGCGGACACGCCCGAGTTCTCATCGCCAATCAGGCGCACGGTGGACGTCTTGGCCGAGACCTCGATAATCTGGCCTATGACACCGGCAGAACTCGTCACAGGCATGTTGATGGTAAGACCGTCGGCAGAACCCTTATCGATGGTGACGGTCGAGGTCCAGGCATCGCCCGAAGCGCCGACGATACGAGCTGCGGTTGATTTGAGGTTGTAGGTCGACTGCAGGCCGACCAGCCCCTCCAGTCGCTCGGCGGTCTTTTGAGCCTCGGAGAGCTCGGCAACCTTAGAGGTCAGTTCCTCGTTTTGCTTCTTAAGCTCGTCAAGCGTGTCCTGCGACGCCGTAAGGTTAGAGAACACGTTACCGATCGCATTGAAGGGAGCCGCCACAGCCGAGCCCACAAAGCGCACCGGCGAGGTAATCGTCGTCACGCCCGAGCGCACGGCATGAATCGGTCCTGCCTCGCCCTCGCGGATGTAAAACGTGAGCAGCAACACCGAAATCAGGCTGAAAACAATCAACGGGCGCATACCCGTTGATTGTCGCTTGGTATTCAGATTTGTGGAGAAACCCGAAGATCGTGCCAAATGGAATCCACCTTTTGGAAATTAAGCATTGGTCTGGACGAAGCCGCCATCAAACGCATTGGCCTCGAGCACGCGGGCACAGCCGTTAACAACGTTATCGAGCGCCGTGGGGCTGACGTTGACCGAAACGCCGGTCTCATCGCGCAGGCGCACATCGAGACCGCGCAGCAGCGCGCCGCCACCGGTCAGCAAAATGCCATAGTACATAAGGTCCGAGGCAAGATCGGGAGGCGTAGCGTCGAGTGCGTCCTTGACGGCCTTGGCCATCTCGTCGAGCGGCTTGTTGAGTGCGCGACGAATCTCCTCGCTCTCGATGCGCACGGTCTTGGGCAGACCGGTGATCACGTCGCGGCCGTTGACCTCGACGTCGAGCTCATCCTTGAGCGGCACGGCGGAGCCGACCTTGATCTTGATGTCCTCTGCCGTACGCTCGCCGATGGCCAGGTTGTAGGCATCACGAACGTGCGTGAGGATGGCCTGATCGAACTCGTCGCCGGCAATACGGATGGACTGCGAGACGACGATGCCGCCCATAGCGATAACGGCAACCTCGGTGGTACCGCCACCGATGTCGATGACCATGGAGCCGGTGGGTTCCTCGACGGGCAAGTCGGCGCCGATGGCAGCCGCCATGGGCTCTTCGATCAGATAGGCCTGGCGGGCACCGGCCTGGATCGTGGCCTCAAAGACAGCGCGCTTCTCGACCGACGTGACACCGGAGGGAACGCAGACGACAACACGCGGACGCGGAGTCCACGGATAGCGCTTCTCGGACGCCTTGTCGATAAAGTAGCGAAGCATGGCCTCGGTAACATCAAAGTCGGCGATGACGCCGTCCTTCAGGGGACGAACGGCCACGATGTTGCCGGGCGTACGGCCGAGCATGCGCTTTGCCTCGATACCGACCGCCAAGATGCGCTCGTCGTTCTTGTCGATGGCGACAACAGAGGGCTCGCGAATGACGATGCCCTTGCCGCGCACGGAGACAAGCGTATTGGCGGTGCCGAGGTCGATGGCAAGATCGCCCGCATAGCTACCGAAGAACATATCCATCAAAGAAAACAACGCAACTCCTGATGTGTTGGATGATTGCTGGAAAACTACTAGCTCATCATACTAGCGCAAGCCCGGCGCCTCACTTGCGGTGAAGCGCCGGGCAAAGCTAAATCCCATAAGGTCACTACTGGTTGTCAGCAGCCGAGAAATCCATATCAAGCGAAGAAACGGCCCAGCCGATATGGTTGTCGGAGCGCACGAATTTGACGGTGTACTCCTGCTCGCCGCCCTTGGACAGCGATGCCTTCACCTTGGCGGTCGTCTCGGTCATGGACTGATCCATGCCCTCGACGGACACGGTGGCACCCTGCGGAATCGAGGAGATGATCATCGACTTAGCGTCCTCGGACAGGCTCGAGGCCAGGCAAGACTCGGCCTTTGCGGCGTCACCGTCGCCGGCAGCCTGGAACAGATCGGTAACGACAGACTCCTGAGACGGGAAGCCAAAGCCGCGCGTGTAGGCAAAGCCCAGACCGCCCGCGGCGATCAAAATAAGCAGAAGCAGAACGATGAAGACTTTAAGACCCGTATGGCGATGGCGACGACGGACCTTGGCCTGCTTACGATCCTGACGGTCCTGCTGGACCATCTCGGACTCGGACAGCGTAAAGAAGCCGGTGTCCGAGGGATCGGGCATAAACTGACCGGTCGCGCCCGTAGGATCGAGAGGATCGACGGCAGGAGCGTCCATCGCGGGCGCCGGAGCCGTGGCCATAGCCGTCTGGGCAGACAGCGCGGCAAGCGAATCGTGCACGCGGGCAAGCTCATCGGCCTGCTCGGAGGTGAGCTGGTAGATGCCATCGGCAGTAGCGGCGTTAAAGGCATCGAGTGCGTCGGAGGGGCGGCCGGCGGCAGAAAGCGCCTGACCCATGCCGGCGTTGAGCGCACGCGTGTCGTCGCGGGGGCCGGCAAAGTCGATAGCCGTGCGGTAAGTCTCCACGGCATCCGCCGGACGGCCGAGCTTAATGAAGCAACGACCGAGCTCGCCGAGCGCGGCGGCAGGAGCCGGATTGGCGCCGTCGATGGCAGCCTGACGGAAGGCGGTTCCCGCGTTGGCATGGTCGCCCGACTGGAACAGCGCATTGCCCAGGCCCAGATAGGCCTTGAACGGCGTGGCATAGGAAGCATCCTGCGTAGCAGCAGAGAACGCCTGAGCGGCCGTCGTGTAGTCGCCCACGGCGGCAAGCGCCTTGCCGCGGTTGGTGAGCAGCGCGCCGCGCTTGCCGTAGGTGCCGTCGTTGAGGGCGGCGGCATAGGCCTCGGCGGCCTCGGCATACATGCCCAGGTGCATCAAGGCGTTGCCACGAAGGTGATCGGCCTCGCCCATAATCTCATCGGAAGTCTTTGCCGCCCCAAGCATCTGGGCTGCAGCGGAAAAATCACCCGCGCGGTAAGCGGCGCGGCCCTGTTGGATCAGCTGGCTATTCAAGGAAGTCCCCTTTACTCGTGAACGATCTCGACATGGACGATCTCGTCGCCGGCACGCAGCTGCGAAATCACATCGAGACCCTCGACCGTGGTACCAAAGACGGTGTAACCGGAATCGAGGTTATGCTGGGCACCCAGGCAGAAGTAGAACTGCGAACCCGCGGAATCGGGGTCCATGGAGCGTGCCATGGCAAGGGCGCCATCGACATGGCTGTTGCGCGGATTGGTGGCAAACTCGCCCTTGATGCAGTAGCCGGGGCCACCGGTACCGGGCATGCCGTCGGGGCCCTCAAGACCGGCGGCGACGTCGGCGCCGGACATGTCGCGGGTATTGGGGTCGCCACCTTGGATAACAAAACCGGGCACATAGCGATGGAACTTAAGGCCATCATAGAAACCCATCGTGGAAAGCTCGCAGAAGTTCGCGACATGAATGGGAGCGCCCTCGCCGTCAAACTTGACCTTGATGGTACCCTTCGACGTCTCGATTACGGCGCACTCGTCGCCGACAAGCTGATACTCGGGCGTGTAGAGCTCTTTCTTAAAACCAAACATGTGGTTCCTTCCTCGTGCGTTTAAAGCATATTTGTACGAATTGTAGCAATAAGCACGGGCTTACATCAATTGCGCACGTAGGTTATGCCGACTATGGCGAACTAATTTTAGGAACGCTGCTGCGGCTTCCAGGAACCCACATTGGCGTCGTACTGGTTCAGCGCGCTGTTGCCGCCCTGCGCGATGGGCGCCAGGATCTCGCTTTGGTGGGAACTCATCGACTCGCCATCGGGAATGGCCAGCGAGATATCCCAGCTCTGGCAGATCACGTCAACGCGCTCATACATCCACTCGGCAAGCTGCTTTAAGTGGGCGATGTCATCCGCATAGACCGTATCGTCCTGGTACTTAAGGTTGTTGAGCTCATCTTGCGTCTTTTTGATCTGGTCGCGCAGGGCGTAGGCACTCTGCGACAGCTCCTGACGGGTGGACAGCGGCGTTCGGAGATAGCCGTTGTTAAAGGAATCGATGACCTCGCCGATCTGGTCCTCGTCAGCGTAGGACACGATGGTCTGATACAGACCGTCGAGCCTGGTATAGAGCTGATCATCGGTGAGCACGGTTTCTTCCTGGACCACCTCCGCAGAATCGTCCTGCTTGGTATCGTCCTCAGTGGCCTCGCCCTTTTGGCGCGTGGGGAAGGTGGTCTGTGCAGCTTGGCCAAACTGGTCGTAGAAGCCGGGCATAACACCCATGGGATCGGTCGTCACGAACCAATAGGCACCGCCGCAAACGACGGCAAGGACCGCGATTACGATAAGCGGCTTGGGAATATGACGCTTGTGCTTGTGATAGGCGTCCTCGTCGGGGTGCACCTTGCGCTTGGGTTTTTGAGCATCGTCATGCAGGGAAACGGGCATGGGAATATCGACCTTGGGGATACCGAAATCCTTATCGAAAGCCGGCAGCACGCAGGTCTCATTGGGGTCGGCGGCGTCCGAAAGCACCGCAGCGGCAGAGGCCGGCGCATGCGGCACCTCGGTATCGATCTGCTCTTGCGTTAGGCGCGGAAAGCCCGCCGTGCGGCCCGCTGCCAGGTCGGATGCGGCCGCGTCCTCGGAGAGGATACCCGGAGCGGGGCGTCCGCATTTGGGGCACGTACGATCATGCGGAGAAAGACGGGCACCGCAGCCCTCACAGAACACGAACTCGGTGTGCTCGGGACCATCGCCCGGACCCACATAGGCGTTGCAGTAGGGGCAGAACGAGGCGCCGTCCTCGATGGTCTTAAGGCAATGCGGACAGATCACGGCATCCTCTCTTCGAAGCAATTCAAACAATCGAGGTTAGAGCATAACATCGCCAAGGCCCCACAGGAGCAAGGCACCAATTCAACATCGCCAGGGCGCGTAGTTACTTCTTCTTTTTGCTCGGCATCGAGACTTTGATGCCTTGGGCGGACTTGGTTACGCGGGAGCGCTTGACTCCGGTACTCTTCTTTTTCTTGGGCTGGGCCTGGGCCACGCCCTCGAGTGCGCGGGCCTCGGCCTCACGAACGGTGCGAGCTTCGCGGCGCTGCGCCATGTCGGCGGCGACGCGCTTGGCAAAACGCTCGGCCGTCGAACCCGTCGAGCTCACCTTGCCGCCACCGCGACCCAAGCGGACGCGCACACCGCGGCCAAAACCAGTTGCGGCATGACGACGACGCGGCTTGAGCGAATCCATCATCGTGGCGAGCTTAAAGAACACCGAGCAGGTGATGACCACGATGACAGCCAAGATAACCATCTGGCCCATCGACAGGTTGGCAATAGACAGCAGCTTCGGGAATCCGATAACGCCCGTCAGGATGCCGGCAACTACAAACACAAAGAGCGCCACACGTAAGGGCGTGAGGGGCTGCGAGATACGCCAGATCAGGCTGACACTCGCCGCGCACGACGTAAGTAGGCACATCGTAGACAGCGTGAGCCGGTTAAAGCCGAACACGCGCGCCACAAAGATATCGAGCGCCGCGGCCAAAATGACCGCAAGCGACGCCGGCAGTGCCCGCTTGAGCACGTTCGTCAGGAACGACCCCTTCACGCGAGCATTGTTGGGCTCCAGGCCCAACACAAAGCCCGGCGCGCCAATGCAGAAGAAGTTGATGAGCGTCATCTGAATCGGCTCGAAAGGGTACGGCGGCAGTGCGATGCACAGCGCCGCCAGGCCCATCGAGAACAGCGTCTTAGTCAGGAACAGCGAAGCCGAACGCTGCAGGTTGTTGATGGAGCGACGGCCCTCGGCCACCACGGCGGGCATCGAGGCAAAGTCGTTGTCGACGAGCACGATCTCGGCCACGTTACGCGCGGCATCGGAGCCGGCCGCCATGGCCACGGAGCAGTCGGCCTCCTTGAGCGCCAGCACGTCGTTGACGCCGTCGCCTGTCATGGCCACGGTGTGCTCGCGGCGCTTGAGCGCCTGCACGAGCTCGCGCTTCTGCTGCGGGGTCACACGACCAAAGACATGGTAGCGGTCCACTGCGGCATCGAGCTTGGCCGGCGTATCGAGCGTCGTGGCGTCCACATAAGCGTCCGCCCCCGGCACGCCCACCACGCGCGCGATCGACGACACCGTACGCGGGTCGTCGCCACTGATCACGTTGAGAGTCACGCCCTGCTCGTTAAAGTAGCCGATGGTCTCGGCCGCCGAGGTACGGATCTCGTCGCGTATGGTCACAAAGCCCACGGGCTCGGCCTCGCCCACCATATCGCCATCGGGCGTAAAGCCGTCAACGCGCGCCACCACGAGCACGCGGCAGGTATCGGCAAGCTCGGCGACACGGTTCTCGACCTGGGCAAACGCACGATCAGAGAGCACAAACTGCGCCGCACCCATCACATATGAGCCCTGTGCAAACGACGCGCCGCTCCACTTTTTGGAAGACGAGAACGGAATGACCGACAGCGGCTCGGACACCTCGACCGGACGGTCGGCGTAATAGTTGAGCAGCGCCTGACAGGTCTCGTTGGCATCGGCCGAGGTCGCACGTGCGACGTTAGCCAGCGCAAAATCGAGCACCGTGGTATCGACGGGAACGGCGGCGTCGCCCTCCCCCGCACCCATACCCTCGACCGGCAGCGGATAGGTACCCTCGACCTCCATGCGGCCCGACGTGATGGTGCCCGTCTTGTCCAGGCACAGCACGTCGACGCGCGCGAGCGTCTCAATGCAGTAGAGCTGCTGCGCGAGTACCTTGCGGCGGGCCAGGCGCACCGTGGCGATGGCGAGCACCGACGAGGTCAGCAGCACCAGGCCTTGCGGGATCATGCCCAGCAGGGCGCCCACCGTGTACAGCAGCGCCGACGAAGGCACATGACCAGCCAACAGCTCGGAGAAGCACCACGAAAGCGCGCTATTGCCTGGGGTTCCCGCGGCATCCCACAGCTCGCTCACGCTCGAGGCAAACAACGCCAAACCGAGCGGGATCATGATGATGCTCGCAAAGCGCACGATGGCGTTAGGCGCGTTCATGATCTCGGAATTGACCTTTTTTACGTACTTCGCCTCGTTATTAATTTTGGCCACGTAGTTGTCGGCGCCGACATGGATCACGCGGGCGCGCAGCAGGCCCGAGTCGATAAAGCTGCCGCTCATGAGCTCGGAACCGGGCTGTTTCTTAATGAGGTCGCTCTCACCCGTCAGCAGGCTCTCGTTCACGAGCGCCTCGCCCGAAACCACCACGGCGTCAGCGGGAATCTGGTCGCCGCGCCCCAGGCGGATGATATCGTCGAGCACGATCTGGTCCAGGTCGAGCTCCACCTCGGCGCCGTCGCGCACCGCAATGGCCTTCTTGGAGGTCAGCAGCGTGAGCTTATCGACCATCTTCTTGGAACGCATGGACTGAATGACGCCAATAGCAGTATTGAGGAACACTACGAACAGGAACGTCAGATTCTTAAACGAACCGGTCAAAATGACTAGGAACGCCAAAATCACGTTGATCAAATTGAACAGCGTGCAGAGGTTCTCGATGATGAGCTCTTTGACCGACTTGGTCTTGAGCTCCATGTTGCGGTTGATCTTACCGGCGGCGATGCGCTCCTCGACCTCGGCGGTCGAGAGTCCGCGCTCGATATCCGTTGCTGCCATACCACGTCCCATCACGTCGCGTCGGTATAAGAAAAACCGCCCGGACCATGCGAGGTTCGGACGGTCTCACGTTCGATGGTGCCCCATGTTGGATTCGAACCAACGGCCTTCTGCTCCGGAGGCAGACGCTCTAATCCCCTGAGCTAATAGGGCCAACGTTTGGCATTATACCCAAGTGCACCACGGGCTATCAAAATAAAAGAAAAAGCTTTGCAATTCCGAGGAAGACGCGGCTCAACGGCCCACTTTAGAAGGCAAAAGCGAGTCAGATAGTATAAACTCTCATGCACCATATGTACACGGCTCGCGATGCGGGCCGTTTTTGCAAGGGTTATCCATCGAGGTGAGAGGCACACCATGATTGCAATTTTAAAAGAGAGCGCCAGCGACGAGGCCGTCAGCCATATCGTCAGCTGGATTGAGAAAAAGGGCCTGAAGACCGATGTCTCGCGCGGCGAGAATGAGACGATCATCGGCCTGGTGGGCGATACGACCAAGATCGACCCGTTCCTGCTCGAGTCCATGGATGTCGTCGAGCGCGTGCAGCGCGTCTCCGAGCCGTTCAAGCGCGCCAACCGCAAGTTCCACCCCGAGGACTCCGTCATCGACTGCGGCCACGGCGTCAAGATCGGCGGCGATCAGTTCCAAGTCATCGCCGGCCCGTGCTCCGTCGAGGGCGAGAACCTCATCCGCATCGCCCGCCGCGTGAAGGCCGCCGGTGCCACGATGCTGCGCGGCGGTGCCTACAAGCCCCGCACTTCCCCGTACGCCTACCAGGGCATGGGCCCCGCCGGTCTGGACCTGCTGTGCGAGGCGTCTGCCGAGCTCGACATGCCGATCGTCACCGAGATCATGGACCCGCGCGACGTGCAGGTCTTCCTGGACAAGAAGATCGACGTCATGCAGATCGGCGCCCGCAACGCCCAGAACTTCCCTCTGCTCAAAGAGGTCGGCAAGACCAAGACTCCGATCTTGCTTAAGCGCGGCATGTCCGGCACGATCGATGAGCTGCTCATGGCCGCCGAGTACATCATGAGCGAGGGCAACGACAACGTCATCCTGTGCGAGCGCGGCATCCGCACCTTCGAGACCCGCACCCGCAACACCTTCGACCTCAATGCCGTGCCGGTGCTGCACCACCTGTCGCACCTGCCCGTCGTCGCCGACCCCAGCCACGCCACCGGCTACACCCGCTACGTTGAGCCCATGGCGCTCGCCGCGACCGCCTGCGGTGCCAACGGCCTAGAGATCGAGGTCCACGACGAGCCCAGCCGCGCATGGTCCGACGGCGCTCAGGCCCTCACCCCCGATCAGTTCGACGACACCATGCGCCGCATCCGAGCCATTTGCGAGGTTGTCTGCCAAGAGACCATGGAGTAGCCCATGGGTACAGTGAGAAACGCGCGCGTTAACCAGGGCGGCCCCAAGTGCGCCGGCATCGTCGGCCTGGGCCTCATCGGCGGCAGCTTTGCCCGCGGCTATGCGCAGGCGGGCGTCCGCGTGCTGGCCTGGGACCCCGATGACGATGTCATGACGGCCGCCAGCATGGGCACTGTCGCCGGAGAGCTTAACGACAAGACGCTCGGCGAATGCGACATCATCGTCCTTGCCTGCTATCCCGAGGCATGCATCGAGTGGCTCGAGGCGCACGCCCAGGCGCTCGCCGACGCCACCGACACCGAGGCCATCATGGGCCCCGTGGTGATCGACACGGTGGGCGTCAAGGGCATTGTGTGCGAGCGCGCCTTTGAGCTAGCCCGCGAGCACGGCTTTTACTTTGTGGGCGCGCACCCCATGGCGGGCACGCAGTACTCGGGCTATGCGCACTCCCGCGCCGACCTGTTCCAGGGCGCCCCGCTCGTGCTCGTACCGCCCGCGGTGGACGATGCGCTCAAACTGGAGCTTTTGGGCCAGGTGCGCGAGATGGTACGCCCCTTGGGCTTTGGCAAGTTCAGCGTGACCAGCGCCGCCGAGCACGACCGCGTCATCGCCTTTACGAGCCAGCTCGCGCACGTCGTCTCCAACGCCTATGTTAAGAGCCCGACCGCTCAGGTCCACCACGGCTTTTCGGCCGGCAGCTACCGCGATCTCACCCGCGTGGCGCACCTCAACCCGCAAATGTGGTCCGAGCTCATGATCGACGACGCCGACGCGCTCGCCTTTGAGATCGACCATCTGATCGAATCGCTTGGCGCCTACAGCCGTGCGCTCAAGGACCGCGACCAGCGCTATCTGGAGAATCTCCTTGCCGAGGGCGACCGCATTAAGCGCGCACTCGACGACGAGGCCTCCCACTAGACAACCCATCACGCCAGGTCGAAAGGACCGAAGCTTATGGCGATTACCATCGATATCGACACTGCACGCCCCTACCAGGTGCATGTTGGCACGTTTTTGCTGGAGCAGGCGGGACCGCTCGTGCGTGCCACTGCCGGCGGCACCAAGGCCGTCATCGTGACGGACACCAACGTGGGCCCGCTCTACCAGATGCCCGTTAAGCAGAGCCTGGAGGCGTCAGGCTACGAGGTGAGCATCTGCACCTTCGAGGCCGGCGAGGCCCATAAGCGCGCCGAAACCTATGTTGCCATTTTGGAGTTTGTGGCCGAGCACGAGCTTTCGCGCTCCGACGTGATCGTGGCACTCGGCGGCGGCGTCGTGGGCGACGTGGCGGGCTTTGTGGCCGCCACCTACATGCGCGGCTGCAAGTTTGTGCAGATCCCAACGAGCCTGCTCGCCATGGTGGATTCGTCGGTGGGAGGCAAGACCGCCATCGATCTGGCTGCCGGCAAGAACTTGGCCGGCGCCTTTTGGCAGCCGAGCGTGGTTATCGCCGACGTGGGGTGTCTGGCCACACTCACGCCCGAGCAGTTCGCCGACGGCTGCGGCGAGGTCGTCAAGCACGCCGTGATCGCCGACCCGGAGCTTTTCGCCGAGCTGGAGAAGACCCCGCTCACGCTGGAGCTGCTCAACCGCGATGTGGCCCGCGTAGCACTCATCATCGCCCGCAACATCGACATCAAGCGCGCCGTGGTCGTCGCCGACGAGCGCGAAACCAACCAGCGCAAGCTCCTCAATTTTGGACACAGCGCCGGGCACGCCGTCGAGGCCTGCGAGCACTTTGAGCTCGGACACGGCAACTGCGTTTCAATCGGCATGGGCATCATCACGCGCGCCGCGGCCCTGCACGGCATTTGCGATGCTGCACTGCCCGATCGTATTGAGGAACTCTGCGCCCGCCATGGCCTCAAGACCCGCTGCGACCTAGATGCCGATACCGTCTTTGCCGAGGCGCTCCACGACAAGAAGCGCGCGGGTGACACCATCGATCTAGTGATTCCGCACGGCATTGGCCGCTGCAGCATCGACCGCACACCGCTTTCCACTTTCCACGAACTCATTGCCGAGGGCCTCGGCCAGAAGGGAGACGCATCCGCATGCTAGCCCGCATCACCCCGTCCCCGCTCAAGGGCACCGTTCCCGCCATCGCGTCCAAGTCGATGGCGCATCGCCTGATCATCTGCGCTGCGCTTGCCAACGGCGAGACACACGTCACCTGCAACACCACCTGCGCCGACATCGAGGCTACGGTGCGCTGCCTTACGGCCCTGGGGGCTCGCATCGAGACCGTCGAGGACGGCTTCCAGGTCCACCCCACCATGAAGAGTGTTGAGTTTGGCCTGCTCAAGGCCCTTGCCGGCAGCACGCTTGACTGCGGTGAAAGTGGATCCACGCTCCGCTTTATGTTGCCCGTCGCCTGCGCGCTGGGCGCAGAAGCAACTTTTGTGGGTCAGGGGCGCTTGGGCGCCCGCCCGCTCTCCCCGCTCTCGGACGAGATCATCGCCGCCGGCTGCGACCTACAGGGTCTGGGCGGTTTTCCGCTCAAGACGAGCGGCCGCATGCGCCCGGGCACCTTTGTGCTTCCGGGCAACGTGAGCTCGCAGTACATCTCGGGCCTGCTGCTGGCAGCCCCGCTGCTGGCCCAGCCCTCCTGCGTGCAGGTAACCGGCCTCATCGAGAGCCGCCCCTACATCAACCTGACGATACAGGCCATGAAGGCCTTTGGCGTCGAGGTCAACGTCGAGCGCATTCCGGCCAAGGACGGCCAGCCCGAGGTCACGAACTTCCGCGTGAGCAGTGGCTCGTACCGCACGCGCGGCAGCGTGGCCGTCGAGGGCGACTGGTCCAACGCCGCCTTTTGGCTGTGCGCCGGCGCCATCGGTACCGACCCAATCACCGTCGAGGGCGTGTCGCTAAGCTCCGCACAGGGCGACCGTAACGTGCTTGCCGCGCTTTCGCGCTTTGGCGCCCGCATCGTGCGCTCCACCAACGCCGCCACCGTGCAGTCCGACAAGCTCGCCGGCTTTGAGATGAGTGCCCACGACATTCCGGACCTGGTGCCCGTCATCTCGGCCGTGGCCTCGCTGGCACAGGGCCGCACCTTTATCCGCGATTGTGCCCGTCTGCGCATCAAGGAATCCGACCGCTTGGTCACCACCACCCGCGAGCTCACCGCGCTGGGCGCGCAGGTGCGCATTGCCGGCGACGACCTCATCATCAAGGGCGTCGACGCCTTTACCGGCGGCGAGGTCGATTCGCACAACGACCATCGCATCGCCATGATGGCCGCTATCGCCGCGAGCCGCGCCACCGGCGAGGTCGTGATCCACGGTGCCGAGGCCGTCAACAAGTCCTATCCCGATTTCTTCGACCACTACCGCCTGCTGGGCGGCAAGGTCACACTCGAGGAGGAATAGCATGTCCTCGACCTTTGGCAACGTCTTGCACTTAAGCATCTTCGGCCAGTCGCACTCCCCCGCCATCGGCTGCTCCCTCGATGGCATCCCGGCGGGCATCGCTGTTGACCAGGAGCGGCTGCAGGCCTTCCTTGACCGTCGTGCCCCCGGTCGCGACGAGACCGCGACCAAACGCCGCGAGGCCGACGCCGCCCACATCATCGCCGGTGTGGTCGATGGACATACCACGGGAGCACCCATCGCCGCGATTATCGAGAACACCAACACGCGCTCAAAGGACTATTCCGAGCTGCGCCGCAAGCCCCGCCCCGGACACGCGGATTTTCCGGCGCGCGTGAAGTATCACAACATGCACGATGTCGCTGGTGGCGGGCATTTCTCCGGCCGCCTGACGGCACCCCTGTGTATCGCCGGCGGCATTGCGCTGCAGGCACTCGAGGCCCGCGGCATTAACGTGATGGCGCACGTCGCGCAGATCGGCGGCATCTCCGACCTGCCGATGGACGATATGGTCTATCGCGAGGCCGACCGCAAGGCGATCCTAACGAACGATCTTCCTTGCATTGACGCCGCCGCAGCCGGCCGCATGCGTGAGGAGATCCTAGCCGCGCGCGACGAACTCGACAGCATCGGCGGCATCGTGGAGTGCGGCATTTACGGGCTTCCCGCAGGCATCGGCGACCCCATGTTCGACGGCATCGAGAACCGCATCGCGCAGATCGCGTTTGGCATTCCCGCCGTAAAGGGCGTGGAGTTTGGCATGGGCTTTGCCGTGGCCGCCATGCGCGGCAGCGAGAACAATGATCCGTATCGCATCGATGCCGAGACCGGCGAGATCGAGGTCGAGTCCAACAACGCCGGCGGCATCCTGGGCGGTATTTCGACCGGCGCGCCCGTCATGTGGCGCATGGCCGTAAAGCCGACGCCCTCCATTGGCCGCGAGCAGCAGACGGTGGACATGGACGCTATGGAAAATGCCGAGCTCTCGGTCCACGGCCGCCACGATCCCTGCATCGTCCCCCGAGCTGTCCCCGTAGCCGAGGCAGCCGCCGCCCTTGCCATCTGGGACGCCCTCCTCGAAGACGCCGCCCAGCGCTAACTACCCACCCCTCAACATCCCCCGACACGTGAAAGGGGTCTCCATGGACCTTGCTGACATCCGCCAGGCCATCGATGGCATCGACACCACGCTCCTCAACAGCTTTGTCGAGCGCATGGACATTGCCACCGAGGTCGCCAAGTCAAAAATCGAGATGGGCAAGGCCGTCTTCGACCCCGCCCGTGAGCGCTCCAAGCTCAACAACCTCGCCAGCCGCGCCCCCGAGCGCTACGAGGCGCAGACCATCACCCTGTTCCGTCTCCTCATGAGCATGAGCAAGGCCGAGCAGCAGCGCTACATCAACGAGCTCAAGGGCATCACGGTGTCGCAAAAGGCCCATGCCACGGCTGCAGCCTCCGACACGCCCTTCCCTCAAACGGCCACCGTCGCCTGCCAGGGCGTCGAGGGCGCTTACAGTCAAATCGCCGCGTGCAAACTCTTCGACGTGCCCGACATCGCGTTTTTCGAGACCTTCGAGGGCGTTATGCGCGCCGTGCGCGACGGCTTCTGCGAGTTTGGCGTGCTGCCCATCGAGAACTCCACCGCCGGCTCAGTCAACGCCGTCTACGACCTGCTCGCCCAGTTCGACTTCCACATCGTGCGCTCGCTGCGCCTCAAGATCGACCACAACTTGCTCGTCAAGCCCGGCACCAAGCTCGCGGGCATACGCGAGGTCTACAGCCACGGTCAGGCCATCGCGCAGTGCGCTAGCTTTATCGAGGCGCACGGCCTGCACGCCACCAAGTACCCCAACACCGCCATGTCGGCCGAGATGGTCGCCAGCTCCGAGCGCACCGATGTTGCCGCCATCGCATCGCGCAGCTGCGCCGCACTCTACGGTCTGGAGGTGCTGGAGCCCAACATCCAGGACTCGGACAACAACTACACGCGCTTTGTCGTCATCAGCCGCGAGCCACGCGTCTACCCCGGTGCCAACCGCACCTCGCTTATGATTACCACGGCCAACGAGCCGGGCGCGCTCTATCGCGTACTCGAGCGTTTCTACGCGCTCAATATCAACCTCATCAAGCTCGAGAGCCGTCCCATCCCCGGGCATGACTTTGAGTTTATGTTCTACTTTGACCTGGACTGCCCCTTTGGTAGCAAGGCCCTCGACGACTTGCTCGACTCCATCGATGACGTGTGCGAGAGCTTCACCTACTTTGGCAGCTACACGGAGGTGCTCTAGATGACCGATACCGCCGCAACCCGCCCCTACGGCGTGCTGGGCCGCGTGCTGGGCCACAGCTACACCCCGACCATCTACAAGGAGCTCGCGGGGCTCGAGTACGTACGATTTGAGCGCGAGCCCGAGGATCTTGAGGCCTTTATGACAGGCGACGAATGGGAGGGCACCAACGTGACCATCCCCTACAAGCGCGCCGTCATGGACTACCTGGACGAGCTGAGCCCACTCGCCGAGCGCATGGGAAACGTCAACACCATCACGCGCCTGCCCGACGGCCGCCTGCGCGGCGACAACACCGACTACTTCGGTTTCCAGTGCTTGGTTGAAGAGCTGGGCGCCCAGGTTGCCGGCAAGAAGGCCCTCGTGCTCGGTGCCACCGGTGGCGCCGGCACCACTGCCAGCATGGTGCTCGGCGACCTGGGCGCCATCGTCGTGCCGGTCGGCCGTACGAGCGAAGTCAACTACGACAACATCGCGCAGCAGTCCGATGCCGCCCTGCTCGTCAACTGCACGCCCGCCGGCATGTTCCCCCATTGCCCCGACGCGCCTTGTACGCTCGAGGGGCTCGATGCGCTCGAGGGCGTCATCGACATTGTCTACAACCCCGCTCGCACGGGACTCATGCTCGAGGCCGAGCGCCGCGGCATCCCCTGCATCGGCGGTCTGCTCATGCTCGTGGCCCAGGCGGCGCAAGCCGTTGAGCGCTACACCGGCCAGGTCACTCCGCGCGAGCGCATTCTGGACGTAACGGAGCGCCTGTCACGCCGCGAGCAGAACATCGCGCTGATCGGCATGCCGGGCTCGGGCAAGACCCGTGTGGGCGAGCAGATTGCCCTGCTCACGGGGCGAGAGCACATCGACCTGGACCGCGCCCTCGAGGAGCGCCTGGGCAGGCCCTGCGCCGACTTTATCGTCGAGAGCGGCGAGGCGGCCTTCCGCGAGCAGGAGACGGCGGTGCTGGCCGGCATCTCCAAGTGCAGCGGCCTGGTGCTTTCCACGGGCGGCGGCGTGGTCACGCGCGACGAGAACTACCCGCTACTGCACCAGAACAGCCAGATCGTGATGCTCAACCGCAAGCTCGACGAACTCGCCCACAAGGGACGCCCCATCACCGCCCGCGATGGTATCGACAAGCTGGCCGAGCAGCGCATGCCGCGCTACCGCGCCTGGGCCGACTACATCATCGACTCGCGCGACTGCGCCGCCAACACCGCCCAAACCCTCCTCGACACCCTCCCACCCGCTCTCTAATCAAAACCACCACAAAGGGGACAGGCAACTTTGTGGTGGTTTTCCAATCGCAAAGGAAGCAACCATGAAAGCACTCGTCATCAACGGCCCAAACCTCAACATGCTCGGCATTCGCGAGCCGGGCATCTATGGCAGCGACAACTACGACCGTTTAGTGCAGATCTGCCAGGAAGCGGGCGCCGCACAGGGCTTCGACGAGGTCGAGGTCTTCCAGTCCAACCACGAGGGCAGCATCGTCGACAAGATTCAGGAGGCTTACGGGAAGGTCGACGGCATCGTCATCAACCCGGCGGCATACACGCACACGAGCGTCGCGATCCTCGACGCCCTCAAGGCCGTCGCCATCCCTGCCGTCGAGGTCCACATCAGCGCCGTCGAGACCCGCGAGGACTTCCGTCAGATGAGCTACGCCCGCCTGGCCTGCTTCGCCACCATCACCGGCGAAGGCCTGCAGGGCTACGCGCATGCGCTAGAGCTGTTGAAAGAGCATCTGGAAAAGTAAAATGCCAACCCCAACAAACAGCAGCGGCTTGCTCGCGCTCGGCTTCAGCAGCATACAAGATGAAAAAAGCCCAGACCACCAAGCGGTCCGGGCTTAATAAACGATGGTGCTCCATGGCGGATTCGAACCGTCGACCTTGGGATTAGAAGTCCCCTGCTCTATCCAACTGAGCTAATGGAGCAAATAACCGCACGCCCAAGCAAGCGCAAACCTGTCAGGCGCAAGTAATTATAACCTAGTTGAACTGCTCGCGGTACGCCTTGCAGACCTCATCGACCGGGCCGTCCATGCGAAGGTCACCCTTCTCAATCCAAACGGCACGCTGGCAGATGCGCTCAACCTGCTCCATGGAGTGCGAAACGAACAGAACCGTCACGTCGCCGCTCTGGATAAAGTGCTGGATGCGGGCCTCGCACTTCTGCTGGAAGAACACATCACCGACGGACAGCGTCTCGTCAACGATCAGAATATCTGGCTCGGTAATCGTCGCGATTGCAAAGGCAATACGCGCCACCATACCCGAGGAGAAGTTCTTGAGCGGCATGTCGACAAAGTTCTGAAGCTCAGCGAACTCGATAATGCCGTCAAAGTTGGCGTCGATGAACTCCTTGGTATAGCCGAGCAGGGCGCCGTTCAGATAGATGTTCTCGCGGGCCGTCAGCTCAGGATCAAAGCCGGCGCCGAGCTCAATCAGCGGTGCGATGTTGCCATGGACCTTAACGCTGCCCTCGCTAGGCTCAAGCACACCGGCGATGATCTTGAGCATCGTAGACTTGCCGGAGCCATTGGTGCCAACCAGACCGACAACTTCGCCGCGATGAATATCGAACGAGATGTGCTTAAGCGCTCCAAACTCCTCAAAGAACAGCTCGTGCTTGGCAAGCTTGATGAAGTACTCCTTGAGGTTGGTCAGCGACTCGGACGCCATGTTAAAGATCATGGTGACGTCGTCGACCTCGACAGCCAGAGGCTGCTCGCTGTAATCAACAACAGATTCAGTCATCACAGCACTCCTTAGATGTAGAGGATGAACTTGCGCTCGGACTTATGGAACACGGTATAGCCAATAACAAGCGCAAGAACCGCCCAAGCAGCGCACATACCAAACGTCATAAGCGAGGGCGTAGTTTGGAACAGAAAGATATCGCGCATAAACTGCAGATAGTTGTACATGGGGTTCGCATACACCAAGATCCGAACGATATGCGGCATCTTCACAACAAAGTCGGTCGTCCAGAAAATAGGCGTGATGTAAGTCCAAGCCGTAATGACAACGCTCCACAGATGCATAACGTCGCGGAAAAAGACCGTAAGGGCAGAGAGCATCATGCCCAGGCCCATGCAGAAGCACATAAGCAGCAGCAGGCAAACCGGCAGCAGAATCAGGTGCCAAGAAGGCATAACGCGGAACCACAGCATGACGATGGCGACGGCGACCAGCGAGAAGGCAAAGTTCACCAACGAGAAAAGCACTTTCTGCACCGGGAAGACCCAGCGGTGCACCTTAACCTTCTTGAGCAGAGGGGCAGCACCCACGATCGACGTTAGGGCCTGGTTCGTGGACTCGGACATGACGGCAAAGGTAACGTTACCCACGATCAAGTACAGCGGGTACATCTCGGGCGTCATTGATCCATTGCGGCCCTGGCCAAAAATCGTCGAGAACACGATGGCCATGACGATCATCATCAGCAGCGGGTTGAGAACCGACCATGCGACGCCCAGAACGCTACGGCGATACTTGATCTTAAAATCCTTGGTAACCAGCTGACGAAGGATAAACGCGTCCTTCTCAAATTCGTTCTTAGCAAACGTCGCAGGCAGACTGCGAGTTTCTTGTTGCTTTGTCTGATCCGACACGGATGCAACTCCTTTACTCGTAATCGTTGACAAACGAACAGTATAGACCCGACGGCCATGCAAACGATTCGCGCAACAAAACTGGAGAACTAACCCACATTTTAGGATGCCAAGCCCAAACGGCTATACTTTCAAGAATTGAATGTATAAGGAGCATTGAGTGAATTCTGAATCCATCGCCGTCATCATCCCCTGCTACAACGAAGCCCTCACGATCGGCAAAGTCATCGACGACTTTCACCGCGAGCTTCCGCAAGCGACGGTCTATGTCTATGACAACAACTCGTCGGACGATACCTCACGCATCGCCACCGAGCACGGCGCCACGGTCCGCTTTGAGCCCCGTCAGGGAAAGGGCAACGTGTGCCGCCAGATGTTTCGCGATATCGACGCCGATTGCTACCTGATGGTCGACGGCGACGACACCTACCCCGCCGAGGCGGCCAAAGCCCTCTGCGAGCCCATCCTCAACGGCACGGCCGATATGACCGTAGGCGACCGCCTTTCCAACGGCACCTACGCCGAGGAAAACAAGCGTGCTTTCCACGGCTTTGGCAACAATCTGGTCCGCGCCATGATCAAGTGGATCTATGGCTACAGCTTCGATGACGTCATGACCGGCTACCGCGCCATGAGCCGTCCTTTCATCAAAACCTTCCCCGTGCTTTCCGAGGGCTTCCAGATCGAAACCGAGCTCTCAATCCACGCCGTCGACCACCGCTGGCGCATCAAAGATGTGCCCATCGAGTACCGCGACCGTCCGGAAGGCTCCGAGTCTAAGCTCAATACCGTGAGCGACGGCATTAAAGTCGTTGCGATGATCGGCACGCTGTTCAAGGACTACCGCCCGCTGAAGTTCTTCAGCCTGGTTGCGCTTCTGTTTGCGGTGATCGGCCTCGCCCTGGGCATGCCCATCGTTGTCGAGTATTTCCAGACCGGCCTCGTCCCGCGCTTCCCCACCGCCATGCTCGCCGCGTCGTTTATGTTCCTGTGCGGTCTGAGCCTTGCGACCGGCTTTATCCTCGATTCCGTGGCAAAGGTCGAAAAAAAGCAGTGGGAGGTCAACGTGTACAGCAAATACGCCTACGACGACCAGCCCGGCCACCCTACTTCCAAGCCAAGCGAGAGGTAAACCACCATGCCGCTCATCTCCATCGTCGTGCCGTGCTACAACGAGCAGGAATCGCTTCCGATCTTTCTCAAAGAGCTCGATGGCGTCGTTCGCATCATGGCTCAGCAAGACCCCAGCATCTCCTTTGAAGCCGTCCTCATCGACGATGGCTCAGCGGACAAAACGCTCACCGTCATGAAGGCGGAAGCCGCGGCGGCGCATCCATACGTCATCCACTGGCACTCTTTCTCACGCAACTTTGGCAAGGAGGCGGCACTACTCGCCGGACTCCAACACGCAAAGGGCGACTATGTCGCCACCATGGATGCCGACATGCAGGACCCGCCCTCACTCCTGCCTCAGATGTACGAGATCTTGCAGACTGAAGACTACGATAACGTCGCCACACGCAGGACCACCCGCGAAGGCGAGCCTCCCATCAGGTCGTTCTGCGCCCGTATGTTCTACAAGATCATCAACCGCATTTCCAAGGCCGACATCGTCGACGGAGCACGCGATTTTAGGCTCATGAAGCGGCCTATGGTCAACGCCATCATCTCCATGGGCGAATACAACCGATTCTCCAAAGGCATTTACGGCTGGGTGGGCTTCAAAACCAAATGGCTCCCCTACGTAAACGTCAACCGCGTGGCCGGCGAGACCAAATGGAGCTTTTGGTCGCTGCTCCTCTATTCCATCGACGGCATCGTCGCGTTTTCCACGGCGCCGCTCTCCCTCGCCGCCCTCACAGGTATCGTCTTCTGCCTCATCGCTATTCTGGGATTCGTCGTCATCCTAGTAAAGACGCTTGTCTGGGGCGACCCCGTCGGCGGATGGCCGTCGCTCGCCTGTCTCATAACGCTGTTTGGCGGCATGCAGCTTCTGTGCCTAGGAATCATAGGTGAATACTTGGCAAAAGCCTACTTGGAAACCAAGCGACGTCCCATCTATATCATTCGAGAATCCAACGAGGAATCTGATGACACGGCCCAATAACAGCACGCTCAAGAATGTGGCGTTCTACGCCGCCTGCTTCACGTTTTCCGTCGCACTCTTTGTCGCACTTGCAGCGGCGGGGCATGTCTACCCCTTTGGCGACAACTCATTTCTCACCAACGATCTCAAATACCAATACATCGACTTCTTCGCGTGGTTTCGCCGCGTCCTTTTAGGAGAGGCAAACCTTCGCTATTCCTTCTCGCAAGGACTCGGCATGAACACATGGGGGCTCTATAGCTACTACCTCGCCAGCCCCTTCAACCTGCTCTGTGTGCTGTTTCCCGCAGACAAGCTGACGCTTTTCATATTTGCCATAACCGCGCTCAAACTGGGCTGCATCCACATCAGCAGCGCTTGGTATGTGCAAAAGCGCTTTGACCTGTCCAAGCCCGCAGCATTCCTGCTTTCCCTCTCGTTCACGTTTTGCAGCTGGACCATCAGCAACCTGCGCAACCCTCTCTGGATCGATTGCCTCATCCTGCTGCCCATCTGCGCCTACGGATGCCACGAGCTCATCCGCAAGCGGCGCATGATCCGCCTCGTCATCGCAACGGCGCTCAATGTCATGTTCTGCTGGTATACGGCCTACATCAGCATCCTGTTCCTCTGCATCTTCGTATTGGTCGAATTTGTCGATTATGTTGCAGAAAAAGGATTTAGCTGGAAGCTCATGCTCGATCGGGCCCTGCGATTCGCCGGGGCCATCGTGCTTGGACTGCTTCTGTCCGCCTGGACCTTTTTGCCGACCATCCTTGCCATGTCCAAGGGCGGTCCCGTTCTAGCACTTGGCCCCCTACTTAAAACCAGCCTCAAGTCGGTCATCAGGGGCTTTCTTCCCTGCATGTGGGTAAGCAACGAAAGCACACCGCAGTTCTATTGCGGCATCATCATGATGCTGCTTGCGGTGAGCCTGCTGGTTAACCGCACGGTTTCAATCAAGACGCGCATCGCAACACTCGTCGTCACGATAATCCTGGTCGCAAGCTCCGTTTTGAGCCCGCTCGAGTACATCTGGTGCGGCATGCGCGTTCCCAACGGCTTCTACTCGCGCACGGCTTTTTTGCTGAGCTTCTTTGCGCTGTGGGCCGCAGGATACGCGCTACAGAAACTCAAAGAGCGGCCAACATTACGTCGACCCCAACGTCCGGCCATCATCATGTCACTTCTGGCACTCACGGCAATTGAACTATTTGCCAACGCCCATGTTATGTGGAACCAGCTGTACACAGGCTATTCCGAAAAAGCCAACAGCGCCTATGTTGCCACCGCAACCGACACTATAACGGCCATTCAAGACCAGACTTCGGCGTCGTTCTATCGCATTGACCGCACAACCACGCGCGCCGATAGCGCTGCCCTCAACGAGGGCTTAGCGCTTGGGTACAACCAGCTGTCGTCCTACTCATCCGCAAATAACCCGCAGGCCATCGCACTGCTCAACTCCCTTGGATACAGCAGCGTCGGCGAATTCTCGACCCGTTATGCCGAGCCCATTCTCGCCGTCGATGCCCTACTGGGAGTCAAGTATGCCATTCCCGAGAACGCGCCTGCGGGATACGTTTCGACCAAGACGAATCAGGTCGACTCCACAAGCGCGGTGTACGAGAACCCCTATGCGCTCAGCATTGGCGTTGCAGCCTCAAGCGATATCCAAAACAGCACGCTGAAAAACGAGAACCCCTTCGAAAAGCAGAACGACCTCTACAGCAAAATCCTAGGCCGCGAGGTCAATCTCTATACCAAGATCGAGGCCACGAGCACGGAGAATAGCGATAGCTTAAAGCAACGGAGCGTTACTGTACCGGCAAGCTCCATCGGGTATCTCTACATCAACAAAGATACGACTGCCGGCAGTTATTGGCCCGTCACCCTTACCATCGACCAGCGAACGATCGAAAACGAGGCCTGGAGATTCGACAATAATGTCCGCCAGATTGCGGATGCATCGGACGCCCCGAGCCAGCATACGGTGTCAATCGGAGTCGCGGAGGGCTATACAGACATGCCCCAAGACAACGAGCCGGTCTTTTACGCCCTCAATCTGGACGTTTTCGAGCAGATTATTAGCGAGCTTAAGACGAGCGAGTTTATTCCGACGGTTTTTAAGGACGGAAGGATCGAAGGCGAGTATACCGCCAAGGATGATGGCAACCTGCTGCTGAGCGTTCCGTACGATGAGGGCTGGAACGTAACGGTAAACGGAACCGCCGCAGAACTAACGCCCGCCGCCGATAAGGGCTTGTCATCCCTGAACATGCAAAGAGGCGCGAATAGGATCGTGATGACCTACAAGACTCCGGGCGCCCTTGCGGGGCTTGCAGTGAGTCTGGCGACCGCCGCCGTCCTTGTTGCAGCGGGGTTATTCACCAGGCATAAGAAAAGCCGCCGTTAAAGAACGGCGGCTTTTACGCTCGAAAAGTTAATAGCGGCTAGAGCGTCTTGAGGTACTCCCCCAGCTCTTCCTCCCAGTCGGGCATGTGGAACCCGACCGACTCGAGCCTGGACAGGTCGAGCGCGGAGTGGACCGGGCGCGGGGCGATGGGGCCCGCGGCGCCGGCGTAGTAGTCGGCGGTCGAAACCGGCACGACCTTCTCCCCGTTGCCGTTGGCTGCCTCGAAGACGGCGCGGGCGATGTCCGCCCAGGACTTGACCGCGCCGGAGCCGGTGCAGTTATAGGTCCCGTAGGGGGCGTGCGTCCCCAGTACGTGGAAGATGGCCTCGGCCATGTCGCGCGTGAAGGTCAGGCGGCCCAGCTGGTCGTCGACCACGGTGACCTGCTCGAGCTTGTCGTCCGGGTCGGCGACGCGGTCTGAGAGTGCCTTCATGGTCTTCACGAAGTTGTGCCCCTCGCCGATGACCCAGCTGGAGCGCATGATGTAGTGGCGCGGGCACCCTGCCACGGCGATGTCGCCGG